>JAZODZ010000468.1:0-6959 GCA_045597285.1 Myxococcota bacterium | reverse complement strand
CACCGCGTGTCGTGGATGCGCGGTGTTTTTTTGTTTAATGTCTTTTTAGGTGTGGGGCACGCCTATTGTCATACGGCGTGCCCGCCGCGCTATTGCATACGCGCGGCGTTCTGCGGCCACATTCCGGCAGGAATGCTATATGAAACATATCGTCTCCAGAATTTACGAAACATCGATTTGTATTCACGACAGACTGGCAGTCCTGGATGAGACGGGGCGATATGCGTATGGCGAGCTTCGGGAAAAAGCGCTTTGTGTGGCGGCAAAACTGGCAGGGAGCGGGTTTGAAGCGGGAAATATCGCGGCGATAGAAATGCCGCGCGGGCGTGATTATGTCGTTGCCATGCTTGGTGTATGGTTTGCCGGCGGAGCCGTATTGACACTCGACATCGATTATCCCCGGGAACGCATTGATTTTATCAAGAAAGACTGCTGTGCCAAAGTTACGATCACGGAGGATTTCTATCGGGAATGTCTAAAAGTACGGCCATTGACCGATATCGTTCATGTGCAAAGTGGAGCGCCGGCCTATATATTATATACATCGGGTTCGACGGGGAATCCGAAGGGGATATTGCATACTTTTGAAAGCATTTATGCATGTAGCGAGCGATTGAATCGAATCACGGGGCCAATCGGGAATGATATTATCGCGATTATTGTGCCCATCACTTTTGTGGCAGGATTTATCAATATTATCTGGGCATTGTCGATGGGAGGGCTCGTCGATATCGTGCCGGATAATGTGAGAAAAGACCCCGGGTTGCTTTCAAATTATATTGACAATAAGAGAATTACAGGTTTCTTTATCACTCCGAAATTATATAAATTATTAAGAGTGAAGGGCAATTCGTTGCGCCTCGTCATGTTGGGTGGCGAAAAGACTTCCGATGTTTATTCGGATAAAGTGGCGCTTTATAACATTTATGGGAGTTCAGAGGTTGGTGGGCTGGTGTGCGCATTTCCAATCGACAAGGCTTATGACAACACGCCGATTGGAAAGCCGCTTTCTGACGTCGGGCTGTATCTGATCGATGAGGACGGAAATCCGGCAGATGAAGGTGAAATCTGCGTTTCCGGCGTGTTTGCTCTGGAATATATCCATCAGCCCGAGCTGACTGCCAACGCGTTTGTTGCGAATCCGTTTGAATCGCTCGATGGCAATCGCGTGTTGTTTCATACCCACGATTTTGGCCGCCGTCTCCCGGACGGCAATATCATTTTTGTCAACCGCCTCGACTGGATGTTCAAAGTGAACGGGCAGCGCGTGGAACTCGGGGAAGTCGAGGCCGTTTTGAGTACCGTTCCAGGTATCAGGGAGTGTTGTGTCAAAGGGTTTGACGACGGCAAGAGTTCGTTTTTATGCGCCTATTACGTCCTCAATACGTCGATTTCCCTGGATGAGATTCGACAGACGCTTGCCCGGAAATTGCCGGCGTACATGATTCCGCTCTGTTTTGTCCAGATGGACAGACTCCCCAGGAATACGAATGGAAAACTCGATTACAATCGCCTGCAAAAGCCCGAAATGGGGCAGTATAAGGCTGAATATGTCGAACCGTTGAACGATGTCGAACGTGCGCTTTGCAGGGGATTTGAAACGGTTCTCAGTTTGGACGGCGTTGGCATTGACGATGATTTCTTTTGCCTTGGCGGGGATTCGCTAAAGACCGTCCTTCTCGCCGAGGCTTGTTCCGAGTATCAGATTTCCAGTCTCGATATCATGAAGGGGAAAACGCCGCGGGAAATTGCAAAACTCGTCCATCGAACGCCGGATTATTCGACAGTCGATGCAGGGATTTCGAAGGCTCCACTCAGCGACAGCCAGCTCGGGGTTTATCTCGAGTGCATTCAGAATCCGAGTTCGCTCAAATATAACATTCCCGGATGCTATCGGTTCGAGGGCCAGGGTGTTTGCGTCGATCGGCTGGTTTCGGCACTCCGCGAGGTGATTGCTTGCTTTTGCGCCTTCAAACTCCGGGTTGAGGTCGAACACGGGACGCCCTTTATCGTTCGCGACAATCAGATTGAGGAAAACATTATTGTTGTCGAATTAAAAGACAAGGATATCGATTCGTTTAAGACTGCGTTTGTCAAACCGTTCGAACTCGGAACTGGGCCGCTGTATCGGTTTGAAATCGTAAGAACCGAAGCCTCAGTCTGGCTGTTTTTTGACGTGCATCACATCGCGTTTGACGGTGCCTCGATCGCCATTCTCGAACGGGCCATTTCGAGTGCCTATGGTCATAAGGACATCGAGCGCGAAGCCGTGACGCCGCTGATGGTTGCAAAATATGAAGAACTGAATCCGTCCTCGGAATTGTATCGGCAGGCATTTTCCTATTTCGAGTCAAAATTGCGCGGTGTCGAGGTCAATTCCAATCTGATCGTCGATACGCCCGATGCGCCTCTGAGCGATAAAACAGCTGAATTTGTCTATGAGACAGGCATTTCACTCGATGAAACGGCAAGGTATTTAAAGCGCAGGGGATTGACCGAGAACTCGCTATTCATGGGGGCGTTCGGTTATGCACTGGCCAAATTTACGGATCAGTGCGAGTCGTTGTTTTGCACGGTACACCACGGCCGAAACGGTTCGGCGATTCAAAAAACGATGGGTATGTTTGTCCGTACCTTGCCCGTCTATATAAGGATGGATGATGAGGCGACTCCTGAAGCGTATTTGCGGGCGTTACAGGAAGACTTTTTCGACAGCATTCGGAATGAACAGGCTTCCTTTGTGAAAATGGCGAATGCACTCGGCATTCAGTCTGATATTATGTTTGTCAATCATTCTGAGCATCGTTCAGGGATTGAACTCGATGGCATTCGGGCTGAGTATGAGCCTGTAGAGACTGGTGCCGGCATTGCGAATATTGCATTTATCGTGGCGAAATCGAAAAAAGGCTGTCAGTTCCGAATCCAATATAAAACGTGCAAGTATCAGGAAACGACGGTTCGTTGCCTTGCCGAGATGGTGGAGTGCATCGTGAACGGCATGATGGTGTGTCCCAAACTCAAGGAAATTCCTTTGGTTTCTGATGGCATTCTTCGCCGTCTCGATGCGTTCAATCAGACCGAAGAGGATTATGATCGAAACAAAACCGTCGTCGATTTGTTGCGCGAACAGGTGGAGGCGCACCCCGATGACACGGCGGTCGTCTATCGCGATAAGATATTGTCGTATAAGGCGTTTTGGAATGTAACGGATCGGATTGCGGCGTACATCCGAACGAGAGGTATTGGAAGGAACGAATTTGTCGCGATTATGATCGGTCGCAGTGAAATCATGCCTGTCACGGCGTGGGGCGTCGTGAAATCCGGTGCGGGATATGTTCCGATGGATCCGGCTTATCCAAAGGAACGGATCGATTTTATGGTTCGCGATTCCGGGGCAAAACTGATCATTGCGGATCGGGATTTGAAGCATCTCGTCGATGGTTATGGCGTGGAGGTTCTGTTTACGGATGAAATCGGGGGCTTGCCGGAATCTACCCAAGTCCCCCTCTCTAATGGAGAGGGGGATTTAGGGGGTGCTTATATCGAGCGAGCAATGCCCGAGGATGCCTTGATCATGATTTATACGTCGGGGACGACGGGCGTTCCAAAGGGATGTGTGCTGAATCACAGGAATTTTGCGGCATTTCATGTCGCAAATCGGAACGTCTGGCACTACACTTCGGAAAGCCGTGTGGCATCTTATGTGAGTTTTGGGTTTGATCCCATTTATATGGATATATTTTCGTCTCTGATTTCGGGTGCGCAGCTCTATATCATTGGGGATGATATACGGCTTGACATCGCGGCAATCGATGAATTTTATATTCAAAATCATATCACGTGTGGTTACATGACGACGCAGGTCGGGCGCATGTTTATCGGCAGCACGAAGTGCAAAACACTCCGGAAGTTTATGGTTGGCGGGGAAAAGCTCATTCCCATCATGCCGCCGGACGGTATCGAGGTGGTCAATGCATACGGGCCAACGGAAACGACGTGCTATGTCACGCATCACATCGTAAAGGACGGCGGCATGCTTCAGCCAATCGGCAGGGCAAATGCCAATACGAAGCTGTACGTCGTCGACAGGCATATAAACCGGCTTCCATTCGGGGCCTGTGGGGAACTTTGTATTGCCGGGCCGCAGGTTTCCAGCGGCTATTTCAATCAACCCGAAAAGACATCGGAAGTCTTTGTCGACAATCCGTTTTGTCGTGAACCCGACTATCGGCGGATGTACAAAACCGGGGATGTCGTCCGAATGCTTCCCAATGGCGAGATCGATATCCTTGGACGGCGAGACGGGCAGGTCAAGATTCGAGGTTATCGGCTTGAATTGACTGAGGTTGAAAAAGCCATTTGTGATTATCCAGGCATTCTGAATGCGGCAGTCGTTGCCCTCGATGCGCCTGGCGGTGGAAAACAGCTCGCCGCTTATATCGTTTCGGATGTCCAGATCGATTTGCATGAACTTTCGGCGTTTATTCTCAAACTGAAGCCGTCCTATATGGTGCCTTCGTCGATTATTCAGTTGGATGAGATACCACTGAATGCGAGTGGAAAAGTCGATAGACGAAAACTGCCGAAGCCGACATTGAATGCAAATAAGGCCGGGCTAGAGCCAGCCACGGCTATCGAGCGCAAGATTTGTGATATTTATCAGCAAATTCTAGGTATTGGGAATGTCTATGCAGATGATGATTTTTTCCGTATAGGTGGTACATCCATTCTTGCATTAAAACTGGTGCTTCAGTGTATGAAAGCCGGGATTTCGGTCGTTTATAAAAATGTTTTTGACAATCCGACGCCAAAGGCACTCGCGGCATTGGTTGAAGCGCAATCCTCTGATTCGGAACAAGGTCTGGTCAGGGACTTGGGGGCCGATGCGAAGGTGCTCGATTACAATATTGAAGATAACATCGAGTGTATCAGGCGAGCGGATATCGGGCGAGTGTTGTTGACTGGGGCAACGGGATTTCTCGGTGTGCATATCCTCAGGGAATTGCTTGATATGACTGGCAATGCTGTCGTCTGTCTGGTGCGTCACGATGGGAATTTGACGGTATCCGAACGCATGAGACAAATGCTCGTCTATTATTTTGGCGATTCCTTTGTGCATGACGTATCGGATAGAATCATCGTCGTCGACGGGGATATCACCGAGCCTGCGCTTGGAAAGAAACTAGAAAAGTATCATTTCGATGCGATCATCAATTGTGCAGCCTGTGTCAAGCATTTCGCGGCGGACGATTTGATTGAAAGGACGAATCACGGTGGCGTTTTGAAATTGATATCGATTGCGCAGGCGCGATGTGTCAAACTCATTCATATATCGACGACGAGCGTGGCGGGTGAATCGGTTGATGGCAGTGTTCCGGAACATCTGTTGCTGCGGGAAAATATGCTCGATATCGGGCAGAATATCGACAATCCATATATCCGTTCCAAATATATGGCGGAAAAAGCCATGTTTAAAGCGATTGCCAGCGGGATGAAGGGGAAGGTGTTGCGCCTCGGGAATCTGATGGGGCGTTTATCCGATGGCAGATTCCAAATCAATTCGCCGTCGAATGCTTTTATGCGCCAAATTAAAGGATATATAAAACTTGGCTGTTTCCCGGCGGAATCTCTCGATGAGCCGGTGGAGTTTTCTCCTGTGGACTGTTGCGCCAAAGCATGTGTTTTATTGGCCGGTACGCCGGATGAATTCACTGTTTTTCATGTCAACAATTGTCATACGGTGCCCTGCAGTACTGTGATATGTGCGCTCGATGAACTCGGTATGCCGGTCAGGCTTGTCAGCCATGGCGAGTTCGATTCGTGCTTTCAACATGAATTGTCCAAAGACGAAACGAACATGGAAATCAGCGGCCTGATTGCGTACATGAATCGTGGGATGGAAAAACACAGTATGGTGAAGGTCGACAACCGGTTTAGTGTGGATGCGCTCAAACGGCTTGGGTTTGAATGGCCAATGATCGAGGTCGAATATATTAAAAAACTCATGCAGCCTGTTTTTTGTGATCAGATGCTCGCAGAGGTTTTGAATGACTTGGCGAAATGAGGCAGGAACTTGCAATAATGTAAAATGCTTTATTTGTAAGTAAATTCCTCTGTCTTCTCATGATTGGTGCGTTGAAATGATGAAAGAATCTCTGTTTGATGACAGAAAAATAGACACTGATAAACTTCTTCGTTTCGGTTTCGTTAAGGAACACGATGCCTATATATGGCGGACGATTTTGGAAAAAAGTCAGATGCCGCTTGAGGTTACGGTGAAGGACAATCAGGTTTATACGCGTGTACTCGATCCGGAATTTGGTGAAGAATATACGCTGCATCACGTGAGCGAACAGAATGGTTCCTTTGTTTCTGCCGTCCGCCACGACTATCTCGCCTGGATGCACAAAATACTTGAGACATGCACCGTGATAGACAGTTTTCTTAGCCCGGATGCCTTGTTTATCAAAAAGTATATTCGGGACACTTATGGCGACGAACTCGAGTATCTGTGGAAAACGGCGGATGCCGCGGTGGTTCGCCGGGCTGATACCCGAAAGTGGTATGCCTGCTTTATGCACATTTCGCGTCAGAAATTAGGCTTCGATGATGATGAAGTCATTGAAATCGTTAATTTCCATACGAAATCAGAACGGATGGACTCGCTTCTCGATGGCAGGAGTATTCTTCCCGGGTTTCACATGAATAAAAAATACTGGTTTACCGTCTGCCTGGACGGCACGGTTCCCCATGATCGCCTGGTGGAGTTCATTCAATTCAGTTACGCGCTCGCCAAAACAAAGAAATGAATAGCGATGTAACTGTTGGCTTTTGGCGAGTAGCCCAATGAATTAAACCCCGTAGGAGGTGCCCACAAAACCATACGTTTTATTTGGGAAAAACCTACGGGGTTAAAAATGTGTAGATGCCCTTGATCCCCCGGTAGGCGCTACGCGCCA
>JAZODZ010000467.1:0-11743 GCA_045597285.1 Myxococcota bacterium | reverse complement strand
CGCGACGCAGACGACGGGCTACAAGTTCGGCGTCGGTCAGGATGCTTACAACTACTTCCAGTGCGGCGACGTGCCTTATGGCGGCGGTGGCGGCGGCTGGTTCGGCGGTTATGCACGCGTCGTCAGTGTCTTTGCCCTTGGTACGGGCGGTTCCGGTGGCTCGGGCTATGTCAATACTTCTGCTTCGAGCAAGCCCTCGGGCTATGCGCTCACGTCGTCCGATTACTTCCTCACGTCGACGAAACTCATCGGCGGCAATTCGAGCATGCCTTCGACAAACGGCGCGACCGAAACGGGGCATCAGGGCAACGGTTACGCCAGAATCACGCTCGTCGATTGACCTTTTTTTGCCGGGCTATTGCATACGCCCGGCTCGCGGCGCTATTGCATACGCGCCGCTGTCCCTTTGGTTGTGGCAGCGGTGCTGTTTACGCGCCGGGCGGTGCACACAAATAATGCACCTGCCGTATGCAATAGGCAGGTGCCGTGCGGCGTATCGGCAACGCCGATAGCCGCACCCCCAAAAAATTAATCCACGATCACGAAGGGTTTGCTGGCGAGCAAAACGTTGTCTTCATTGAAGATTTCGCATAACCAGGTGCCGGTCATCGATTTCGTCAGATTTAATTTTGACCAGGTTCGCCAGGCGGGACTTTGGCTGACGGGAAGGGAATACGACTGCGAAAGACCGGTCGTGTGCATGAATTTAATCGTGATCATGCGATCGATGTCTTCTGCGGCGGAAATTTCCACGAAGCAATAAACCGAAGAATCCGAGACAGAGAAGGCTTCGACTTCGTCGATGGGAAGGCGGTGATCGACGCCTGTCGTAATGACTTGCCGCAGAATTTTAAGGCCGCCGGCATCGCGCTCGACCTTTTGCTTCGATGAGAATTTGGCTGGAACGGCTGTCGGTTTGGGACGCACGGGCGCATCGGAATCCGATTCTGTCTGCGGATCCGCTTTGGGATGCTCCTTTTCGAACTCTGCTCGCCATTCGGCGCGATAATCTTCTTTCATTTCGGCGAGCAGTTCTTTTTTTAGGCGCTCACGCGAAGAGGGATTGAGCTGGCTGAGCTGAATCTGGTTATTTTGGGGCGACGAACAGACCGGGCACTCCTGCACCGGGCATTCCTGAGTGGTTTCACATGAAGCCAAAAAAAACGCCGAAAGACAGACTACGCAAGTGAATGGCATTATTTTATTTTCAATAATCAGATGCATACTCACTCAACAATGGCACTCCACGGCGAAAAAACAACCCATATTTTATCAGATTATTCGCCATCTTAAAAGCACAATTCTTGATGTAGGTGTAAGTGGGTTTAGTGCGACAAATTGAGGCGGATAACCTCAAAACCCCGCATTTTTGCGTTATTCAAAAAGTCGTGTAAAAGGTTCGTGATTGCCAGGGACGGCGATTGAAATTACAGGCTGTGAGCCAGGGATGGTAAGAAAAAAATGAAATGTCCACGATGCGGATCTGAAACTTCAAGACAGCGTTATTGTATTTATTGTGGTGAGCGTCTTTCTTCCAGCAACGTCATGAGGGTTCAGCGAGCACCTTCTGGCGTGATGAGGATCCGTTATCGTGGCAACATTTCTCAGACTTCTCTGCCTGAGGTTCAGAAACGGAGTTCTGAATTGCAGGAAATGAATCTTGCCAGCTTAAGCAGCAGTCAGAATATTGGAAAAGTTAATCGTCAAGAAGATGTGAGCGCCATGGAGGTGACAGAAATGAAGGATAGTCAGGAATCTTCAGCTCGTGAAAGCAGGGAATTGCAGGCAATGCTGAACAGGCTCAGTTCGCATGCTGCAAAATCGGTTCAAAGAAGCACCAGTCCAGTAGATATGCCGGTTAAGCCAGCGACAAAGCCTGAAGCCAAGGTTGAGAGTCCGGTTTCTGAAGTATTAAAGCGAGAAAGTTCGTTGTTGGACATCGACACGAGTTCGACATCGCTGGACGATTTGAATCTGAACCTCAGTAACGACGATGATTTCGACGATCTGGATGGGGATTCTGCGTACGAAGATCACGAGAGTTTCTTCGAGCTGGACAATTCGGAACAGGATGTTTCGGGGACGATTCCGATGCCTTCCGGGTCGTTTGCAAAGACGCCGAGTGGTGGTTTTCATCTGCTTTTTGATGGGATTAAGTCGGTGTGCAACGGCATGGTTCAGCGCATTAAGTCGTTGCGCAAGCCGAAATCGGGCACAGATTCGCAAATGGAGACGAAGGAAGGGCGATTTGACGATAGCGTGAATCGTCATAAACAGTTCAAATTCCTGACGCTTGGTGCGATTCTGGTGGCGATTGTGATCATCATTGTGGCCGTGGCTTCGAGCGATAAAGCCGAGCCAGAAACTGAGATTGCGGCGCAGAATACGCCGGTTGCCGAGAATCAGGAATTCGGTGTGTTGCCGTTGGGCGAGGCTGATGAGGACTTCGATTTGACGGGGCTCGATTTGGATGAAGATGATACGGCATTGGATGTCGATGGGGAAGAAACGCCGAATGCGCAGCAGGCAGTTGCGGATGTACCAAAAGCCAAGGATGGCGGTGGCCGTTTGACGGAACTGCGTCTTTATGAGCACAAAGACAATGTTCTAGCGGTTGTGACTGAAGGCGAATCCTACAAAACAAAGCGAAGCTGCATCATTCGCAAGGGCCCGGCGAGCAGGTTTGAGCTTGCCAAACAGGTCGGTGCCGGTGTCAAGATTCAGGTTTTGTCGACCGTCGAGGAAGACTGGGTTCTCGAAAGCGGTTCTGTGTGGAAGAAAGCGGGGCACGTCGACAGACTTGGGCCGGGCGATCAGTTTGCGGAAGCCAAAAAGGGCATGAAGGTTTCTCAGCCGAAGGGACGCGTCATTTCTGCCAAGAATTGGAAATATGTCAAAGCCGGTGATGTTTATGGTTATGTTGGTCCGGCGTGTTTCAAATAATGACAAGTCATGAACTCATAAAAAAGCCCACGCCTTTTAGGCGTGGGCTTTTTTTATATCTATTTCCAGCTGAATTTGATTTCTTTGACGCGTTTTGGGTATTCGATGAGGACTTCTACGACGGGTTTGTCTTCGGTGCCCCACGAAGCCGTCTCGGCGTCGCAGCGGACGTGGAAGTTCTTGATTAATCCGCGGCTGCGGGCTTCGGTTAATACCGAGATAGACGTGCGTTCGAGTGCATTCCAGAGGTTAGGGCCATTCGTGACGTATTGGCGGATCATTTCCTGGCACCGCAGTTCGAGTTCACGTGCGATTTGGTCTTCGGCGGCCTTTTCCTTTTCATCGGTTTCGCCCGTCGATTGCGGTGCGGGATCGCGGAAGACGCCTGGAACTTCGACGAATGCCTGTGGTGCCGAGGGTTTGAGCCTCGTTTCGGCATAGCGGCCGATGACGGGACGCCTGTCCTCGCGTTTGTTCATCAGTATCTCGACATCGTTGTCGGCCAGGGCCGCCATATCATTGGGGTTGAGCGTGGCGAGTTCGTGGACGCCTCGTAAATAACGTGCGGTGTTGAGGGCGAGGGGGGCAATGACGCAGGATGCGGGAAGCCATTCTGCTGATCTCCGGCACGGCGTCACCGTCGATACCCATGGAAATACATATTTTGCAAATCGCGGTAGCAGTTTTTGCTGCGATATAATGGTTTCTGCATCGGCATTTCGTTCGGGATCCAAAAAAATGACAAACGGGAATGCGCCTGCGAGCTTTTGGCATTCGTTGCATACGAACTGTTGCAGGGCAAAATCTGTCAATCCGGGCAGGACGAGGGCATCGAACGGGCCGTTTTCGAATATCATTTTTATCGCCGATTTGAGCGATTCCCGGTTTGTAATATCGGCGTCTGCGGCAAGTGTGCGATCCATGCCGTTCATCGTGGCATGGCACGCCGCGTGTGCGGCAAGATATGATTCAGCTTCAAAATTTCCGCATAATTTCTGGAAATCAGAAAATTTTCCCGTTCGAATGACGCGTTTTGGATGTGTCGGCAACTTTTGTATGATGGCGAGTATCATGGTTTGTATAACGGTTTGAGGTTAGAAAAAACATACATAATGATTATAGAATTTTTAATAATGTTATGGCTACGAATAAATAATGGGCGTGTTTTTATGTAACTATTCTGCCTCTAACAGAGTTTCTGAATAATGTGGTCAAAATGAGGCAATAGGCAATAGTTCGTCAACTGATGATAGGTCTGAATTACAGAGTTCGGGCCAATCCAGGGATAAGGCAGAATAAAGTAAATAGTGAACAATTCTTATGTAGGTAACGGGTGAGCGTCGCGAACCCATTTCCCTCTCCCAATGGGAGAGGGTGCCGCGATAGCGGCGGGTGAGGTAAAAAAAAGCCATCTTTTTGAAAAGATGGCTTTTATAAACTCACGAAATCTGATGATGATTAACGTTTGGATTTTTTCTTCTTTTTGCCGCCTTCGGAATGATTATCTTCGGCTTTGGCTTCATCAGATGCGGCTTCATCGGTTGCAGCATCGTCGCCGGTAGCATCGTCGCCGGCAGCTTCTTCGGCGGGTGCTTCGACATATTCTTCAACCGGAGTTTCGACATATTCTTCGGCCGGAGCTTCGAAATGCGCTTCTTCGACGGGTGCTTCGGCAACAGGTGCTTCGACAGCAACTTCGGCTGCCGGTGCATCATCAGTGGCGAGTATCAGGCGTTCGATTGCGGCATGGACGCGATCGGCACCGGCGGCATTTTCTTTCAGGTAGCCGAGAAGGCTTTTCAGGTCTTCGTCATTCAGGGTTTCGGGTTCTTCGCGAATACCGACTGATTTACGCCAGTTATAGAATACGTTTCGACTGGATTGATAATCGAAACGCATTTCGAGGATATTAAAAACTTTCTGTTTATCTGCGCTCATTATTTCCTCCTTAAAGAATTGGCAGATTAGTTATCTGATTTTGATTCTTCTGTGGGCTCTGCTTCAGCAGGTGCAAGACCGAGGGCTTCTGCAGTTGAACGGGATTCTTCACAAATGGTGAGGCGATGGGCTGTTTTTCCTCTGTGGGGAAATTCAAAACACTTGTAGCAAAGTGCCTGATGCGTTCCATCATCCTGTTCTTCGAGAACCCATCCGCCGGAAAGGCCGCGAACTTCAAAAGCTTCCCATTTCAGGCGTGTTCCACAGTAATGGCATTTGCCCTGATGGGATTTAAAAACTTCATATCTTGCTTTGTCGTCCATGAATGAACTCCTTTTATATGGTTTTTGCCGTGGACAAAAGGCCGTGTTGGCATTTAACCAGACAAAATATGTATGCCCTCTGTTGGCAGAGGGCGGTGCATATTAACGAAATTAAAGCGCCTGATAGAACCAGAAGCGATACATATTGATATCACGTGCTGCGGTAACGGCTTTCTGCGTGATTTTGAGGGCTTCGGTGGTAACGAATTCTGCCGGGATGAAGAATGGCCAGTTTCTCCAACGGAAGCGCTTATCTGAACCCGGGCACTGCGAAATGCCTACGCGGACATCGTTTGCAGAATACTCGATTTCGAAATCGCCGCGGGCGTAGTCCATACGACGGAGGAGCATGATCGGGCGATTTGGCGTGACGTTGTGGATTTCGAAGGAGGTATAACCGCCTTCATGCGCAATACCGACGTCTTCGACCGTGACGCCATCCGGATAACGGATGCGCTGACGGGCACGCCAGGAGTCTCTGGCTTCGCAGATCTGGAAGAGATGTTCCTGTTCGCTGTCTTTGTTGAGGATATCGATGGTATCGATGAGTGTCCATTCCTGGCCTTCGATCGTGACGGTTTCGGGCATGTCGCCGCTGTGTTCCTTGATCTTTGTCCATTCCTGCGAGATTTCGTTCTCGCCATTTTCGAGGACGGTCGGTGCCAATTCCTCGCCCACGATAGAGGCAAGCGAAAGCGAGCCTTTTTCTTTGACGGCAATGACTTGATCGAGGCTGTCGAAGTTGATGAGTTCATTTTCATCGACGAGAAGCTGTTTGTCATCGACGAGGTCACGGAATACTTCGACGGAGTGTTTATACTGCCCGAAGTCTTTCATTGCCTTCATCGTCGGCTTTGTGGCCTCGATTTCATTGACGGTATCCCATTCCAGGTCGCCGATATTGGCGAGCAGCGGCATGATATTCTGGGGACCGACGGTGCCGGATTCCAGAAGCATGTCGATGGTCATCATGCCGAGGGCTGCACCGTTTGCGGCGAGCACTTTTTTGTCCCGTGCCATGTGATAGTAAGCATCGCGCTGCGAGCGGATGATCTTGCGCAGACGGTTGATGAGATCCATCGGCAGGTAACCGCCCATGACACCAGCTTTGGGAACATAACGGAGATCGATTTCATTCGGGCCCGGTTCCAGAGGATCCTTGGCATCCGTGATTTTCTTGGCGTCTTCGGTCAGATAAACGCGTGCAATTTCGACTTCACGGGCAATGTCCGGTTCCGTGATCGAAATCTCAATCGCCGATTTCTCGAGGATGCGTCGATGACCTTTGAAGTCGAGATTTTCTTTATACGAAATGAAATCCGTCATTTCTTCCACGTATTTCACGACGAAATAAATGGTGAGCGGAAGTTTGAAATCGCCCTTATTAACGGCCTTGATTTCCGTTTCATAGAGCATGATGTCATTGCCCTGGGCATCGAGGGCGTATCCCGGGGAGATTTCGACGGACATATCGGCGCGGCCACGGGCACGAACTTTCAGTTCCTGGCGATAGCCGGGAACGACGCCTGCACCGTGAAAGCAGCGATTGTGAAGTTTATGTTTTTCTACATGGTAACGTTCTGCATCGTTCCAGTCTTTTGTCGTGGTGACAAAACCCTTGAAAAAATTAATCCTTTTGAAGCCCTGGTCTTCTGCCATGATTCAGTCCTCGCTCTCTTGTTCTGTAATATCTTGAACGATCGGCAGATGCCGATCGTATGCTCATTATTCTTCGCCAGGAAGGCGTTCCACTTCTGCTTCGCCGAGTTCCACGATTTCTTCCCCGGAACCAATGACATAACCGCTCTCTTCGTCGCCAACCATGAGCTGGAATTCCGAAAGTGCGACTTTCTTGCCTTTGAATCGAAGGTAATACATCGTGTGTGCAGGCTTTTCGGCGCGGATGATGTCGTGAATCTTTACGATGGTGTATTCTGAGATTTCATCCGGTTCCAAAGGCATGTCCACGATGAAACAATGCGATAAATTCACGACCGGGAATATTATCGTATCGAAATCCATCGTCGAGTGAACGTCGATCTGGAATCCATTAAATGGCCAGGCATTTTCGATGATTTCGGGCTCCACGCCAACAAAAATCGATAAGAAAAGCTTCAGGCCACGGACGGTACCGCGGATACGATAGTAATCCATCGCACGGCGCAATAGGTATCGTTTCTTTTCGACAGGCCAGTCTTCATCCAGCACAAACCCGATCCAGCTGGCCAGCCACGGAAGGAATTTTTCCGGCGTTTCATACGGGTCAAACATCTTCGGGATATTGTCGACTTCAACGGCCACGCTGTCATACATATGACGGAATAGCCACAGAAAATCGCGAAGATGCGTATGACCCTCGTATATGACTGTCCGGTAGATGCCGGGAAGGAAATCGCAGAATGAACGCTGCGACACGTTCAGAGTGACGATCGTATCCGCGTCTACTATCTGCCCTTTCGGCGGTTCCTGGCTCAGAACCGTCATCGGCGTGTCATAACTTTCCTCATAATGGATATCCGGCCGTGGAAATCCATTCAGCTCCAGAAATATGGTGGCATTTTCTACGGTCAGCCCTTCAAGATCCGGAACGCTTAACTTTCGTTTTGTCTGTACTCGCATTGCATGCTCCAATGGCTGTTATACAACGCGTTCGCGTGTCTTTTCGGTAATTTCGACATTGACGAGATACGGAAGACCCTTCGGTCCGAGTTTGATCTGATCCACGAATATTCCCTTATCTTCATCCAAAATCTGAAGCCGATCGACGAAATCGACGCCCTCGACATTCTCGATGATGTGATAAAGGTCAACTTTCAGAACGCTGCGGCCGAATTTCCATCCCTTCTCGTCGCGTCCGCCTTCAATCGGATGCAGGAACTTGCGGAGTGCTTTCGTGATATCGCGTTTAAGACGTTCGCTTGCACCCGTCGAAGTACGAATGATCTCAAGGAAAACGCTCAATTCTGTATATTGAGGACGTTCCACGCTGACCCGGACTGTCACGAGGCGGCGTTCGTCGAGATAGGCCTTGACGCGGCGCAGAAGCTCGTTCGTCGGAATCAGTTTCTGCGTATAGTCTTCCTTTTCCTTGTCAAATTGCGGTACCACGACGATCGTGACACATCCTTCACGTTCGGTGGCAGGCAGACAGCACGTTCTCGCGATTGCATTCGAACTCTCGAGTGCGAGTACCTCGAAATCTTCCTGGGTGACGGCTCGGTTGCGGCTCTTGATGACGTAAGGACCGCGCTGTTTCACGGACTCGACTGTCTCGACATCGCTGCCGCCCTCGGCAGGATAGTAATTCGTCACGCCGTCGATGTATGCAATGGCCTGACGGATTGTCGTCGCCTGGTTGACGCCGATGTTGCCCTTCACGCCGCCGCCGATGCAGTAGTGCGTCGTGCGGATGTTCTGATCGAGAACCGGTACCATCATTCCGTGCTTGCCGTCGCCGAACTTGATCTTGCCCGTCAGGCGATCAAGCCGGTAATGGCGGCTTCGGTCATTGGAAAGGAAGAAGCTTTCCACATTCTCCCAACGAACCCAGTAACCGCCAAGGCGAGCGTCTTCCTGAATGAATGGTTTCGATCCATACAGTTCCTTGAGCGCTTCCATTTCCTCTTCGCGTGGCTTTTCCTTTTCGCGAACCCAGATTTCCTCGCCTTCCAGAACGGGCGTGTTCAGGAACTGGAATGTCTGGTTTGGCGTGCCGCGGCCCGTGCCTATGATCTCGAAATTCAGCGTGCGGCGGTTCACGGCTTCCACCGTGTTGAACAGGATGTGGTCGATCTTCGGCAGCTCTTCATAGCCGCCCATTTCCAGACGAACGCGAATCCAGAACAGGTTTTCCCCAAACTTCCTCGTCGGGGCCATGTCTTTCGGGCCGATGAAATCGATATAGCCGCATTCCGTAAAGGCACGCGTGCCGTCGGTGATGTTCAGATCAGCCCATTCTTTCCCGTTCCAGTATTCCCACGACAGCTTCTTGTTCCCGTAATACTCTTCTTCCATCTTGCGATAGTAGTTGCGCAGGAATTTCTCGTCTTCGCGGTTGCGGTCGATCTTCACAGCAGTCTTCGAGATGACGTGGAAGAATACCTGGATCTGCTCATTGGGGAACGGGCCGTTCATACCGAAATACATCGACGGAGTTTCGTCACGGATCGGCTCGAACACCTGCGTCACGGACAAATCCTCGCTGACCTGCGCCGTAATGTCTTCGTAACGGAAATCGTTGTACGTCATGACGAGAGGCGGCGTCTGGCTCGCTTCTTCGTATTTGAGGCGGATTGTCTTCATCATCGGCGGACGGAGCGGTCTTTCGTCGAACCAAGCCCACTTGTCGCCGTCCAGCATGTACATGCCCGGAACGCCGTAATCGCCCTGAAGGATGCGGGCACGGATGAAATACGATTCCTGATCCGAAACTTCCACCTTGCTCATGTTGTCGGGAAGCGTGAAGCTCACGGTGCCGTTGCGCGTAAAGCAGTACGTCGAATCGTCAAATTCAAAGCCCTTCAGCGCCTCTTCGATGCCCTTCGGGTTCACGACGCCGATGCGCTGCCACTGGCGGCCATCGTAGTATTCCCAGGCAATCTGGAGATCCGTCGACGGATTCATGCCGGAAACCGCAATCGCGTCGGCAAGTTCAAAGTCGATGCGGATTCGCGCATTCGCATGGCTGAACAGCTCGTCATTGCCGATATAGAATGCGCTGTCTGTTCCGGGTTCCTTGTGGAACGGATAAAAACTCTTGCTCAGATCGATGGGCAGATAGTCGTTGTTCACCGTCTGCGTGATGACTTTGTCGGGAACGATGCCTTCGCCGAGAATCTCGATGCGCATCTTCAGGCGTTCGACGCTCGTCATGTCCGGAGACTGCGGGACGTTGACGAGACGAGCCCTAATCCAGTAACCCTCGGTCTCGTTGACTTCCGTTTCTTCCATGCCGTCGACGCCCTTGAACGCTATCCAGCCAATCGGAAGTTCCTGTGTCGAGGCTTCAAGCTCTCTCCAGCGGTGGCCGTTCCAGTATTCCCATTCACAAAGTACCGGAAAATCTGAATCCGGTGCATTCGGCGTTTCAACGCCGATGATCAAAAGCGCTTCCTCGCTGAGAACCTCAAGGCGTGGATCCATGAAATAAAGATAGCGTTCTATGCGCTGGCAACCCATGAACGCCTCGAATGACTGCCCGGGGCGACCGTAAATATACGGCGTGTTGTCGGCATAAATATCGTGAAACTGTGAAAAACAACGCACGATCGATGTCGGGAGAACGACGAGATCGCGAACCGTTTCAAAAATAATTGGCGGCTCGTCGTTCTTGTAGTTTGTCGCAATGCTTGTTCCCGCTGGCACGACCTGGAAATTCCTTGCGCCCTGGACTAGGCTGAAGGACAGGTGCACGCGTGACGGCTGAGGCGGCTGGAGATCAATCCCCATCAGGTTTAAAAATGCCAGATAGTTCTTGTCTCCGACGTGATTGAGACGGTACAGAAGAACTTCAATCAGCCACGCAAACAACTCCAACAGCGTGATACCGGGATCTGCCGCATTGTGATTCGTCCATTCCGGACAGTATTTGGGTATCAGTTCGACGGCCTCGCGGACGAGATCTTCCCATTTGCGATCGTCCAGTTTTGGTAATGGAATCATGCTTCTCCCTCTTTACGAAGATAAAATGGATACACCAGATTGGCTTTCGTGTTCGTTTTCCGTATCGTGTAAGATATCGTGACATTCATCCGGCTCAGTTCCTGATCATCCGGTTTCGCCTTCACTTCGATGTCTGATACGCGTGGCTCAAATTCTGTCAGCGATTTCTTTATCTCAAACTCAATTTTTGCTGCGGTCAATGCTGTATTGGGTTCAAATAATATATCGTGTATTGCGCAGCCAAATTCAGGACGCTTGATACGCTCGCCAGGCGCCGTGCCAAGTATCAGCATCATGCTCTGACGGATGTTCTCATCGTCAGAACTGATCTCCGTTTCGCCAAGCGCATTGATTTGCATTGGAAACGAAAAACCGCTTCCTATGATGTTTGGTTTTGCCATCGTTGTCACCCAAATCAGTAAGAGTTCTGGCCTTCGATCCAGTGCCCGCATTCAGTGCATTTGATGCTTATCGAGGGGCCTTCCAAATCACATTCAATCGCCTTTTTACCGCAAAACGGACATTCTAACCCGTCTGTGTGGCCACTCATGACGTCATCAAGTACATCCTGCCACATCGAAAGTTCGTCGTAATCACATCCTGCCATCGTCTTTCCTCCTGAGCGACCGCGCAACTATTTGCCATGGCTGTTTTACATGTCTCATCGTCCTTACTTGTGTCATGATACAATTTAAGGACTCTTCTCGTTAAATTTGAAGATTTGAGACAAAACCATTTTGGTTTTTATCACATCTGAAGTCCTTTGCACATGATTTTAGTGTATTTCAGCAACCAATTGTGCTTTGGCGCGGTGCTTTTTCTTTTGTCGGCACGCCTATTGACATACGGCGTGCCTGCCGCGCTATTTGCATACGCGC
>JAZODZ010000466.1:0-9044 GCA_045597285.1 Myxococcota bacterium | reverse complement strand
GGGGTGCCCGCAACGCGGGCGGGGTGAGATCAAAAATGCCAATTGAGAAAATGTCAGAAATCATCAGAAGAAATTATCGGTTTTACGGATACGTTCAGGGCGTTGGGTTTCGATATCGGGCGGCTCGTTGTGCCGAAAAACACGGCGTTTCCGGATGGGTTCGCAATTGCTCCGATGGCAGCGTTGAACTCGAAGCCGAAGGAACGGTCGATGCCATTACAGATCTATTGGACGACCTCGAAAACGGCATGTTTATTCAAATCGACAGATGCGTCGCAAAGCCTGTTCCTGTGCTCGGGTCATGCGCTTTTAATATTCGACGGTAGCGTTCTGCTCTAACCCTCGGAATCATTCATGACTTTTTCGCGCATATCATCCACATCGATCGAATCAATGAGTTCCAGCAGGTTGGCAAATTCGGAATGATACCCGAACTGTTCCTCGATCATTTCGGCTTTTGCGTCTTCCTTGTTCCAGTTTTCAAAAACGATTCTATACATTGCGACAACCGTCCCCGTCCTGTCCGACCCGTGAAGGCAGTGAACGAGTACGGGCTTTTCGGCGGTTTTAATGACTTTTAACGCCTTGGTGATGTCCTCTTCAGAAACCGTTGTGGGAATCATGGGGATATGTTCGAGGTGCAATCCGGATTGTTCCGAAGATTCCAAAACGGTATCGAACGATATGAGCTGTAGCGAGAGGACTGTTTTGATACCGAGGTCACGTGCAGACAAAAGGCCGCCCTTTTCGGGCTGTGCAGAGCGATACAAATCGTCGCCCACTCGATACAGATTCGAGAGTCCTTCGGCCTCGATGGCGACCGCAGCATGATCATCATGGGGTTGTGGTTCTTCAGGGGGATTATCTTCTAAATCTGTCGTTTCAGACGGTTCTGTCTCTTTATCCGCTGGATCTTCGGTATCTGTGTCACTGAGGGGAATGCTGGGCTTCTCGACAGGCAACTCCTCAAAATGATTGCCGTGATTCGGGGCGTGCTCGGTTTCTTCTGCCGTAGTCGTTTCATTGGACGGAAGGGCGGAAGTCTCTTGCTTTCCCGTATCGATGACCTGCGAAGGTGAATCGATTTCTGAACCGTGATGTTCAGTTGCATTCTCCGCATTTGCCTGATTTTGTTGAAGATGGCGGTATTCTCCCGTTTCGTTGCATGACGAAAAGAATACCAGAACAGGAATCAGCAGAATCAGTAAAGCTTTCATCGTTCCCTCCACAAAATGCGCAATAGAATTCCTAGCATTTTGTTTGTCATTATGGAACGGGGCTTTTGTAAAATGAAGCTGGAAACAAAGCCTAATGGCGTTTCTTAAGTTCGTAATCCTATCGTCACCAGGCAGTAGGCAATAGGTAGTAGGCAATAGCTCATCAACTGATGAAATGTCTGAATTTAGAGTTTAGTCACAAGTTTCGCATCCATAAAAGAAGTTTTTGCTTGTTTCACAACCAAACAATTTAAAAGCCTAATGAATACAATTCGTCAGCGCCCTGAAAGGGCGCAATGTTTCAGCTTGGGGTGGAGCGCGTAGCGCGTAACCCCAGGTAATAGCCATTCCTGCATATCAGCGCCCTGAAGGGACGCAACACAACAGGATTATTCGTACAATTCCTACGGATAATAAGAGTGCGTAACTTGTGGTTTAATCCAATCCATGAATGTGGCTGAATATACTAAAAATTGAACAATCTTATGTGTTGCAACCGGGTGAGCGTAGCGAACCCAAATCCCCTCTCCCATTGGGAGAGGGGTGCCCGCAACGCGGGCAGAGTGAGGTCCGCAATGGGGGCCAGAATAGTTACAAAAAATGAATAATCTTATGTGTTGCAACCGGGTGAGCGTAGCGAACCCAAATCCCCTCTCCCATTGGGAGAGGGGTGCCCGCAACGCGGGCGGGGTGAGGTCAAAAGCCATATCCACGCTTGTTTAGCAGATCCAAAAAAAATCCCCCTCTCCTTTCGGGAGAGGGGGATTTAGGAAATGAATCTCAATCCTGATTATTCTTTGTTTTCTTCAGGTTTGGCTTCTTAAGATTTGGCTTCTTATTTCTTTTCTTCAGCTTTTACTTCTTCTTTTTTCTCTTCTTTGGGTTCATCGGCCTTGATGTCGCCTGCTGTGGCAGCGTTTTTCTTGGCCTTCATCTTCTGAAGCATTTTGGGGATGGTCAGGAAGCAAATTGCGCCAACGACGAATGCGGCACCGACGAATTCACCCGTACTGGGCAGTGCATATCCCTCGAGAACCTTGACAATTTCGCCAGACGTGCCGTCTAAACATGTCTTGGTAAGGGTTTTGGTAACTGCCGGGAAGAAGATGGCAAGAGCACATGTGGCTGTTACGCCTGCGAGAATCGAGGAGCAACGGTTGACAGGAACCGCAAATGCGTTCTCTGATTTGTCGAGCAGAATCAGACCGCCGAACACGCCGTTGAACTGTGAGAAGAAACCAATGCACATTGCAGTCAGAATGACCTGCGTATTGTGGATCGTCCAGAAATCAAAGAAACCGGTGTGGATGCCGAACAGCAATTTTTCGAAACCGCCGGGGTTGTGGCCCAGAACGGCAGGATTAATCGTTTCCGGAGCAAAGAAAGATGCAATGAAGAGAATGATGAGAACGGAAGGCGTACCAACCATCTGCTCTTCGACGAAGAATTTCTTGGTGTCGTCGTCGTTTTCGCTCTTCGCGAGTTTCGACATGAACGACAAACGGCAGAAATAAGATGCGAGATAAACGATGAGGTCGACGGCCAGCATTCCGTTCATCAAAGGTTTGGCCTCTTCGGGGCAATTGAAGCCGCCAGGCCAGACATTCGTAATGATCAGTGCCATCAGGGACATGCCGAGAGCCGCCCACGAGAACCAGCGCACGTGGCGTTTGAATATCGTGTCGACAATCGGCGACATGATGAGCATACCGCCTCGCATGAACAACATCGCGAACACGATGGATACGCCGTCAATCGTATAAGCTAACGTCGTCGTGACAACGACAAATCCCGTGCAAATACCGGATAAAAGAGTCCAGATTCGTGGACGCGGAAGCGAAAGCGATCCCAGTTTCCACTGCGTGGCGTATTTCCACCATCTCATCGAGGAGATGAAGCAAAGCATGACGAGAATAGACGCCATGATTGTCGGAGGCAGAATTTCACCGCTGCTGACGTACCAGGGCGAGCACGGATTGAGAACGCCCAGAACATCCGGATTGTTCTTGTCCAGGCCACTGATGTAATCGCAGTTGTTGGCCAGAACCTGGTCGGCTCCATTCGGATCCGCCCACAGTTTCTTGGTCAGCACCTTCGTAAAGAACGAATACGGAACGTAGACTGCAAAATACCCGAACGCAAACCACCAGATCGAGATTTGCTTCTTGGGTTTCGATAAATCGGCCATTAAAAACTCTCTCCTTATCAAATGGGGAAAAACAAAAAAACGCTCAAAGCGCTTCCTAAAACTTATTACCCTTAATACCCTTAAACAACGATGTCATGTAAAAAATGCGCTAAAATACTTGATTTTAGCGCATTTTTCTGCCTTTTTGTCGGTGAATGTGTTCCCGTGTGGTTGCTTTAACCACCGTTTAAGTAACTATTGAGCCCCTAATGACGTTTTTTAGGTCCGTAATTCTATCGAAATTTGGCAATAGGCAATAGTTCTGCATCAGGTGGTGATTCTCCAATCCAGGGATTGTTGTATGTTCATAAAATTACACGCGTGCGAGTAACGACAATCCGGGTAATTCGAGGATATCTACACAAAACAAAACACAGCCGACAGGACGTCGGCTGCCGACCGTCGCACCACGGATGGTGCGTCGGGCGGGCGAAAAGCGTGCGGAGTGCAGGGGCGTTCACAATCGAACGCCCCTGCCGCGCGCCGCGTAGGCGAAAACAAAATATTGAGGCAGGTTAAATCGTCAGGGGGAGAGAAAATAAAACTATTTAATGCAGCTCGCGTCCGCCGTGCCTTTCAGTTCCCGGCCTTCCACCAGCTCGCCCCACGTCTTGTCATTGAAGAAAAGTGTGCGGATGAGTTTTCCGCTTATCCCATTGATTTCTTCGATCGTGTCGCCCGTGTTGCAGAAGATTTTTTCTTTTGTCGGCGCATAACACGTCTTGGCCGATACATCGCGTGTCCAGATTTCAAAGCCCGTCGCGACATCGAGCAACGTCAGCTTTTCTTTGCCGAGTACGAGGACATTGTCGCCGACAAACTTCACGTTCTGCGCATCCGTAAACCGTTTGGCATAAACCTTAAAGCCCTTGTCTTCGCCCGTCGTCGACACGTAAAGCTGTCCGTTTGTGTCGGTTGCCGCGATATAATTGGCCGAAAGCGAAATCGCGAGGTGCGCGATATGGACGTTCGTGCGTGCAATCGCTTTCAGCACGCCCTTGTTCTTTTCATCGTCCATGTAATAAATCAGGCCGATCTTGCCGCTCGCTTCGTCATCGCTTGCCAAAACCGCCCGTCCGTTGCCGGCCAGCGAAATCGCATAAGCGCCCGTCGAAAACCGCAGCCGGTAATCGGAACTCTGTCGGTTGATGAAATCCTGCACCCTTTCCGAAATCTGAATGCCGGAAAATCGCTTCGGAACGTTCCAGATGTTGATCGTGCTGTTTTCGTCCAGAATGCCCATTTCCGTGTTATCCGGCGTGAACATGACGGTCTTGAGTGCCGCCGACCCGGCCAGATTGAAAAATTCCGTATCGGTCGCGACGTGCACCATCATGATCTTGTTGTTCGTGTAATGAATGATGACGTCCGTGCTCGGTACGAGCGAATAATTCTCGACAGAATCGGGAAGTTTCTTGATCAGGCTCATCGATCCGTCTGGCATGATTTGCCACAGCGTCGAATCGTCGAGCAAAAACTGCTGTCCGCCTTCCTGTTTCGTGACCATCTTGACGATATTCTTCTTGCATTCCGCCGCAATAAGGGCCGATTTCGGTGCATCCGGAACCTTTGCTGCCTCGACCGCAGCCGCTTCTTTTGCAGCCGCTTCCGCCGCCTCGTTCGATACCGTCGCCGCCGTCGTCGTTTCATTCGAACCGTTCGATGTCGTGCCGCAACCCATTGCCAAACTGGCTAAAATACCCGAAAGAATCAGTGCTTTTTTCATTTTTCTCTCCACAAAAATTTGCCGTTGTTTTAAGGCGCTCGTTTATCTAGTAAATCCGTCCTTTGCGCAATACATAATCGCGTTTCTTTTGCCCGGCTATGGCTTGCGCCATACGCCGTGCTGCGGCGCTATTGCATACGCGCCGCACAAAAAAAAGGCCCGGCTATGGCTTGCGCCATACGCCGGGCCGCGGCTTGCGCCGCGCTTTCTATTGTTGTGACCATAATTAACGACAATTCTCCCCCCTCTCCTTTGGAGAGGGGGCAGGGGGGGAGGCCTAATAAAAACTTCCCTATTTCTCCACGCGTTCGATATCCGTTTCCTGAATCCATCCCTGAACGCCAGCCCCCGTCTGAACTTGCGCCCAGTCCGGCGATGTCTTCAGAACTTTGACCGAATACCCCGGCATTAATGCCGTTTTCTGAACATTCGATGCCCCAGCATTGTCGGCTGTCTTCAGCCACGTCTCGTGCATGACCACGGCTTCGGCATCGTTCGTGTGCGAATACACGCCCACCAAAAGCCATATCCAGGCCGCCAGTGGCAGAACCGACAGCCACCGCAGCAGATGCTTGTGTTTCGATGACCACGGAATGATCAACAGAATCCCCAGCGCAAATAATATGGCCGCCAGGAACAAACGCGTGCTTGCGGGAATATTGTTCAGGAAAAAGACACTCGATAGCACGCGGCCTTCATCGTGGTGGATGTCGCCTTGTGAATTCTGAATGTACAAAAGGTTGTTCTGTGCCTGTGTCAGGGACGGATCGATCAAAAGGGCGCGTTTGTACGATAGAACCGCATGACCAAAATCCGCCGCATTGAGTGCCGCATTTCCCGCATCGATTTGAAATTCTGCTGTCTCGGGATGTCGCTCTGCGAGTGTATTGAACATCGAATATGATCTTTTGAACCCCGCAATGCGTTCAGCCCTCGCTGTGTTAGACATTGCCGAGTGATATGCCGTCGTCGCCTGGTTCAGGAGCGTGGAATCATCGATTTGAGCCGATTCTGTCGCCGCAGGCGTGTTGGGCGTCTGGGCTTCGGCCGCTTCGGTATGGATAAAAATGCCGACGACAAAAAGAAGCGAAAGAATCGATGAAATCAAATGCAAAAACTTCGGGTTGATATGCGTTTTCACGGTTTCCCTGATTTCTTTCGTCAATTCCGGTGACAAATGATCATTGCGAGGATCATAAGCCGCAATTTCCATCTTTTCCAATACCGGATTGAATGCCTGGCGCGGCGTTTCTGTCGATGTCAAAAGTGCGTTCAATGCCGCAGAAATACTGGCAGAAGCCTCTTTTGCCTCGACCGTGGCCGATTTGTCGAGGGCTTCTTTCAGTGCCTTGGCGGCTGTGCGTTGTTCAGAAATCTCTTCATCCGCTTTCCGTTTCTTTCGTATGACGGCGAAGATGCCCCAAAGCACGAACGGGAAGGCGTAAATCCCCATGCGCAGATAACGCCCATACGCGCTAAAGTTCGATTTGCTCAAGGATTCCTGTGTCGTAGCGAGGTTGAGTTGAAGAAGGTTGGAAAGCCCGGAATCTGTAGCTGGTTGAGGTGTTGCCGCTGGGTTCGCATTGTCCGCCCCATTGGCCCCCGCTGGTTTCTGGCTGTTGATCACGTCCGCCGAGCTAATCTTTGTCGTCGCCGTTACGCTCAAGGCAATGGGCTGGCTTCGAACTGTCGAATATTCCCCGTTTTTGGGGTTGAAATACGAAAACGCAATCGGCGGGATTTCCGTTACGCGCTCCGATTTGATGCGTACCGGAACCGTAAACCGACGGATATACTGCCCTTTGCCGCCGTCGATGTTTTCGCCGACTGGCGTCTCTGTCGATACGCCAAAGAGCTGTTCATTCAGGCCGGCGGATGTCAGGTTCGGCAGAAGCAGCCCGCCCATCGGTGCTGAAGAACGGATGTCGATCGTCAGAATGATTGGATCGCCGGCCTTTACGATCGTCCGATCCGCCCGGATCTCGATCGAGTAATTCGTGCCCATGGCATTGGAATATGACGCCGGCCTGTTCGATTGCGGCAGATCCACGACTGTAAGGGTTTTGGGCGAGTCAATGGATTGGAACGGTTCATATCGCTTCTGGCCGAAAAATCCCCATGAATCCTGTTCCATGCCTGACACGAGCTGCGCTGACACGCGTGCCGCTTTGAGGTTGATCGTGCCGCTTTTCAACGGCGTCACGCGAATCGGAATCTGATAACGGTCGTATTGGAGCCCGCCAACCGTCGCCATGTCCTTCGTAAAGGGAAAGGCTATCTGACGGCTTCCCGTTGCAATCACGATGTTATGCCCTCGGATGTCCTGATCGGGTTCCTCGACCTCGAACTGTTCGGGCATCGTCAAAATCGGGATATCAAAACTGTATTCGCCTACTTCCCTGCGCAGATACCAGCTGAGCGTCGCTTCAAATGTCTCGCCAACCCACAATTGGCGATCCGGCATTTTCAGTTCCATGCGCATATCGGGCGTCGAAGAAATGGCCCTAGCCGTGAACGATTGCTTTTGGGATGTCGCCGATTTGCTTCCCTGATAAACGTGGATTTCGGGGATGATATATGTCCCTTCTTCTTTCGGCGTGATGCGAAAACTGTAGATGAATGTGACGTCCTTTTTTCGCGTGATGTGGCCGTTGATGATCTGCGTCATCGACGAAATCTGCGGCGAAACGCCCATAAACTGGATTTCTGCCGTTTTCTGGCCGCTCGCATCCGAGATCGTAAACTCGTCGATTTCGGGTTGCGGGTTTTCGTCAAAATCGCGCACGGCAACTTGCAGAACGAATGGCATTCCCGCATGAATGTTGTTCGTCTTGGCATTCAATTCGATCGTCTGCGCCGCCGCTTCCGAAGGCACTACAACCATCGGGCTCATCGCCCCAAAACTCAAAATTGCCGCACAAAGTAACGGCAGAATATTTCGCCGATGCATTTTCATCATTTAACTCGACAATGTCTCCCCTCCACACTGGAGAGGAGAATTCAGGTGGTCGACGACCACTTTACCATTCATTCACCATTGTGTCGCGATATTACCAGTCCTTTTCGACAGTTCTCATGCCGGATGCCTGTCTTTCCTCGCGATTCTTGCGGCGTTCGCGATCGCGTTCACGAATCTGCTGCGCCTTTTTCTCAGCCTGCTCCTTGGACATCTTCTGCTTTTGTTGCTGTTGCTGCTGTGCCTGATCTTGTTGCTGATCCTGGTTTTGTTGCTGTTGCTGCTGTTGTTGCGGCGGCTGAAGGAGTTCCAGCGCTTTCGCAATGTGTTCGAGCGCTGTTTTCTGCTCTTCGATCGACTCCGTGAACATCGGTTCGCTGGCGGAAAGATCGGTCTGGACTTGTCGCATGACCGTGGCCGCAGCATCCAGTTCGCTCGAGGCCTCGCGATAGCGCTGAGCCATTTCTGCGGGATCGGGACCACCCTGTTGCGGTTGCTGTCCCGCGCCTTGTTGTTCAATCTGTTCGGCCTGTTTCTTCAGTATTTCTGCCAGTTCCCCGGCCATGGCTTCGTGCGTGTGCTGGCGTTCGATGACCGGCGGAACCTTCATCGCTTTCTCTTCATCCGTCCCTGAGGCCGCATCTGTCGTGCGATCCATCGTCTCGGTTTGCTGTTTGTACAGTTCCTGGATGTGTTCGATCACGGTGAAGAAGATGATCCTCAGTTGTTCCAGAGATTTCTTCGCAATCTCGTTGTCTTCCGTCAGTTCGCCCCAAATCGCTTTTTCCAACGTCTCGGGAGCGACCGTTTCATCAATGGTCACTGCATTGTCAGCGTCGGCGTTGTCGGCGGCATCTCCATCGACGGGAGCTTTGACGGTCGGCGTCGATACGGTCTGGATCATTCTGTCCATGGCATCGGAGGCCGTCTTGCGCAGGATTTCCGCTTGTTCAAACA
>JAZODZ010000465.1:0-3883 GCA_045597285.1 Myxococcota bacterium | reverse complement strand
TCTTCACGATCATCGACAACGACTCGGCAACCGTGGCTTTGGCTGCGGATCCAACGATACTTGGCCAGGGAGCCCCCACGTCGACCGCGACCGTCAGTCTTGGCGCAGAGCCGCTCTCAGATGTTACATTGACATTCAAGGCCGAACATACCGACATCATCACATTTAATCCGCCAGCAGTGACGTTTACGAAATCCAACTGGAACACGCCGCAGAACGTTACAGTCAATGTGAATTTCGAAGCTCTAGCACTTGCTTCTGCAACTGAAAACATCTGGGCGACCGCGTCTGGCGATGTGATCTATTCGGGTGTCGAGAGCAAACCTGTCGTGTTGACGCTTATCAAGATTCCTACGGTTCAGAATTTTGAATATACCGGAGATGCTCAAACGGTAACATTGCCAGCTGGCAAATATAAACTCGAAGTCTGGGGTGCCCAGGGCGGTGAGAGTGCTACAGGCTATTATGCAGGCAAAGGTGGTTATGCATCGGGTACAGTAACACTTACAAAAGCCACGCAAGTTTTCATTTACGTCGGCGGACGCGGCACTGACACCATATTCTGGAATGCAAGTGGTTCATCGTGCAAAGGCAGTTTGGGGACTGAACTGCCTTTGGCTGGCGGATTTAACGGCGGTGGCGAATGCATAAACAATAAGGTATTGGATGGATGTCCTTCCGGTGGTGGTGCCACGCATATCGCGACTTCATCGGGTCTCCTTTCGTCGCTGTCTTCAGATCAGTCCAGCGTTTTGATCGTTGCAGGCGCTGGTGGTGCCGCGACGGTTCATACAGATGGCGGTTATGGTGGTGGGCTGACGGGAGGAAGTGGTACACCAAGTATTTATTCCACAGACTGTCACTCATCATACGGCTGTGTTGCGTATGGCGGAACGCAGACCGCTGGTGGAGAAGGTGGTCTACAAACGACGAGAACTACCGAAACGACAGGTGACTACGCAACAGCAGGTTCGTTTGGTCAAGGTGGGCGAGGATATTATAGATATTACATCTCTTGTATGAACTTCGGTGCCGGCGGCGGCGGTGGCTGGTACGGCGGCGGTGGTACAGTGGGTATTGCAGGTGCCGGTGGCGGTTCGTCTTATGTGGAACCAAGCCTGACCAATCCACAGCTCACTGCCGGTAACGTATCCATGCCTGCCCCTGCTGGCAGCACCGAAACTGGACATACGGGCAACGGCTACGCACGTATCACGCTTCTACCTGAATAAAACACGAGGTTTTTATCGTCTTTACGGTGGCACCGCTATCGACTTGCGTCGATACGCGGTGCATGAGCCGGGCTATTGGCTATTGGCCAATACGCCCGGCTTTTTTTGTGAGGACGTGGACATCGCGGCGGGGTGAGGCAAGGGAGAACTGAATCGTTACGACAAAAGCCATTGCGCTACGTCCCAAATGGGAATGCCCTCGTACAGTGTCATGGGATGCCGAGTCCTCGCTATGACCATGCGAGGATAGGCATCGCGTATTTTGAGCAGTGGCGCAATCTCGCGTTGAAGTGTTTTCGGTTGACTGACATCGTCGGCGACCTGAATGTATATCTTTTCATCTCGTCGTATGGCCACAAAATCGATTTCCGTTTTGTATAATACCCCAATGTAAACCTCATACCCACGGCGGAGCAGTTCAATCGCAACAATATTTTCCAATGTTCTGCCATAATCGAGGTTTTTAATGCCAAGCTTTGCATATTTAAAAGCGTGATCGCATAGATAATACTTTTCGTGACTGGAAAGATATTTTTTACCGCGCACGTCATACCGTCTGAACTTATAAAACGCAAACGCATTACATAGATAATTCATATAGGTTTGTACCGTGCGATAAGAGATGATGTTTTGCGTCGATGAAAGCGTTGACGCAATATTACGGGATGAAGTCAGATTCGAGATATTGTCGATCATAAAATCAGTTATTTTCTCGATTCCAGTCTTATTGCGAAGTTTGTATTTTTGCTTAATATCCCTAAGAATGAGCGTATTCCAAACACTTTGTATATATTTTAACTGCTCGGATTGTTCGGAATAGACGTATCCCCCAGACATTCCACCAATGATGAGATAGTTATCGAGTGCTTCCTGAATATCATTACAGGCAAAATATGACATATATTCCAAAAAGGAAAAAGGAAACACCTCAATTTCGATGGTTCTTCCCGTAAACAACGTCGCCAAATCACTGCTCATAAGAAAGGCATTCGAACCAGTAATGAAAATATGATACTTTTCAGAGGCATGAAGGCTGTTGATAGCAAGTTCAAACCCGGTGCAGTTCTGGACTTCGTCGATAAAGAGATAGTTCTCTTTGCCTGGCTTATAGTGCGCCTCGATATAGTCATGCAGATGATGATATTCTTTTAGCGCCTCAAATGCCAGGCTAGTCAGATCGATGTCGATGACATGAGCGTCCGTCTCGTTGCGCTCAATCCAATCGATAAACGAGGCCATGAGCTTGGATTTCCCCGAACGTCGGATGCCTGTGATCACCTTGATGTCGGGCGTATTTCTGATGGATATGAGTTGCTTGAGATAATGCGGTCTTTCGATGAGTTTCATGGTCAACCTCCTGCCAAACGATATACGTTATTTCCCAAAATCGTCAATTTCTCAGTTTTGGGAAATAGAACAGGTGACACTTTGAGTAACTATCCTTAATCTAGGGACGCGGACTATCGCCGTGTATCAGCAATGCCAATAGCCCAAAGTATGGAATAATCCCAGGGATTTTGCTAAATATCCCGAATGAGTCTGATTACACACATTTCATGTGTTTTTACGCCCGATCAGGGCATGGATTGAGGAGTGTTATATGAACGAAGTGACGAGAAGAAGGCTGGCGCTTGCGTGCTGTGCCGCAATGGCGCTCGCGGTATCGTCCTGTGGCGACGATTCGGGATCTTCCAGCCAGAAGTGCGGCGAACAGGTGTGTACCGAATTGCAGAAATGCATCGACGATGTGTGCAAAGACCTTTGCGGCACCGAAGTGTGTGCTGAAGACAAAGTCTGCGATGAAGCAACTCAGACTTGCATCGACAAGACCGTCGATCCCTGCTCGCAATGTACCGAAAAGCAGAAATGCGTCGACAAGGTTTGCAAAGACCTTTGCGGCAGCGATGTGTGTGCAGACGACAAAGTCTGTGATGAAGCCTCTCAGACTTGCATCGACAAGACCGTCGATCCCTGCAAAACCGTCACATGCCTGGCAAACCAAACATGTATGAATGCTCGATGCTACGACGACGGATGCCTCGTCACGGACGAGAATGGCAATGTTTCGGAAAAGACGTGCGGCGAAGGACAGGAATGTTCCAAGGGGCAATGCATCGACAGCCTTTGCAAGAATCTCGAAGAGCCGTGCGCCGATGGCTGGCAGTGCATCAAGGGCATTTGCGAAGAAACGGCGTGTCTCAACCAACATTGCAATGAAGGCCAGTCATGCCGCGGCGGCAATTGTATCGACAACGAGTGCCTTGACATGACTTGCAACGACGGCAAGGTTTGCGCCAAGGGCGCGTGCCTGTACCCCGCGTGCCTCGACAAAGCTGCGTGTTCAGTTGGAAAAACCTGCAACGAAGAAGGCAACTGCGTGTACATCACAGAACCGGCCATCAGCCTCGACGAACCCGCCGACAAGACAACCGACGAAAAAGGCAAAACCGTTTCGCTCGCGCTGCATCTCAACAACGCACCGAGTCAGGAAGTGCGCGTGACATGCGAAGTCGTCCCCGTGTTCGACCCGAAAGAAGTCGTGGTTTCATGCGGCGAAATCGTCTTTAATGCCGACAACTGGCAACACGAACAGTCGATCATCGTGACCGGCGTCGACGATTACCTGCTCGACGGCGACAAGAAATACACGA
>JAZODZ010000464.1:0-2609 GCA_045597285.1 Myxococcota bacterium | reverse complement strand
GATTTTGCGGGGGCGGGCTATCGGCGTCGCCGATACGCCCTTTTGCGCCCGGCTATGTGCTCGACCGCGTTGCGGTCTGTGCGCATACGCCGGGCATATTACGCCGCGACAACTCACCTTCTCCTTTGGGACCTTTGGTAGAGGGAGGAGAAATAATTGGGAAAATCGCATTTACCCGTCTCGGTTTTACACCTGTTTTTTATCATTCTGTTTATGATGGCAACAGGAAACACCGTTATTATATTTTGCAAACGGGCAGTTATCACAGGAATGGCCGCAGGGGCCGACTTTTTTTAAACTACGGGCTTTTTTTACAAAATAATAGATCACATAAGCCGCAGCTGATGTAATAATAATGGCAACTATTATATTATCAAGCGTCATCATTTGACCATAAACAAAAGGCCGACGCCCATCATGGTGCCGGCCTACGGTTTTTAACTGAACAGGGAACCCACCAAATTGACAATCGTCGCCAGAATATATGCAATGATCGTCAAACCTGTGAACTGGGCTATGGCATGTTTCCACGAACCGCTTTCGCGCTTCATGACGGCGAATGTTGCCATGCACGGCGCTGAAATGAGCAACCACAGCATCAGGGCAATACCGACGCGCATCGGATAGGTTTCGCGCAGCGTGTCGCGCAGAGTCTCGGATTCTTCATCGGTTTCGCCGAGTTTATAGACAATGCCCATCTGTGCCACGAACACTTCTTTTGCGGCAAACGCACCGATAATGGCCGTTCCGATTTTCCAGTCAAATCCCATCGGGCGGAGAACCGGCTCGATGAAGTGGCCAATACGGCCAATGGCAGAGGATTCGAGGTCGGCTTCGGCGATAATACCGTTTTTAAGAGAGACTGCTTCTTCCTGAACAGCAAAAAGCTTGGCGGCCTCGTCGTCTTCGGGTTTGGCCTCATCGGCTTTGCCTTCTTCAGCATTGTCTTCTTCAGCTTCTTCGGCTTCCTCTGCGGCTTCGACGGCGGCTTCGGCTTCTTCCATGAACTTATCGAATGCCAGCGGCGAAACGGATTTAATTTGCTCGCCATACTGCGCCTCGACCGTCGCCATCGCATCGGCGGCAATCTTGTCCTCGTCGTAATCACCGGGATGCCAGACTGCGAGTGCCCAGAGAATGATGGAAACGGCGAGTATGATCGTACCGGCTTTCTTGAGATAGAGCCATGCGCGTTCGAGCATATGGGTCATTGCGGCACGGAATGTCGGCAGACGGTAGGGCGGGAGTTCCATGACGAATGGCTCTTCCTGGCCTTTGAAGATGGTTTTGCGAAGGCACATTGCGGCAATCAGTGCGACGATAATGCCGACGAGATAAATGCCCATCATGGCGGGAGCCTGCCAGGCTTCGGGGAAGAAGACCGGGACGAGGAGCAGCCAGATCGGCAAACGGGCACCGCAGCTCATCAAGGGGAGAATGTACATCGTCGTGAGGCGTTCTTTTTCACCCGCGATGGTTCGCGTCGCCATGAGGCCGGGAATCGAGCAGCCAAAACCAGTGATAAGGGGAATGAAGGAACGGCCGTGCAGGCCGACGCGGTGCATGAGCTTGTCCATGAGGAACGCGCTGCGTGCCATATAGCCGGAATCTTCGAGGAACGAGAGGCCAAAGAAGAGAATGAGGATATTGGGAAGGAAAACAATGACGCCGCCGACGCCGCCGATAATGCCGTCGACGAGAAGGCTTCGGAGAAGCCCTTCTTCCATGTTGTTGTTGATGAGATCGCTGAGCGCCTCAAAGCCGGCCTCGATCCAGTCCATCGGATACTGGCCAAGCGTGAATGTGAGCTGGAAAAGCAGGTACACGATGAGGAGGAAGAACGGCAACCCCAGAATTGGATGGACGAGTACGCGGTCGATTTTGTCGCTCACGGCACGCGCATTGAGCCGTTGTTTTTGGAGCGTGACTTCCTTGAGCATGCCATCGACAAACCCGTAGTATTGTTCCGTGACGTACAATTGAATGTCCATCTTGGAATCGGCTTCGATGTGGGTGCGTTCGTCCTTGGCGAGCTTGATGATTTCAGCGCCGTTTGAGAGCTTTGATATTTCCTTGGTATAGTTGGCATCGCCGAGCAGGAGTTTCGTGGCGACCCATTCATCCTGTTTTTCGTATTTTTGGGGGAGTTTTTCGATAATCCGTTTTAAAGTTTCCGAAATCGTGTCGCCGAGGCGGAGGCGGTGTGCGGGATGCTTGGATTGGTCCTGTTCAATGATGGCTTTTTTGAGTTCGTCGATGCCACGGCCGTGCGATGCCACGGTCGGAATGACGGGCATGCCGAGGAGGGATTTCATCTTGTCGAGGTCTAGCTCGAGGCCGGCTTTTTCCGCCTCATCCCACATATTCAGGCAGAGAATCATCGGAAGATGGAGCTGCATGAGCTGGGCGACGAACAAAAGGCTTCTCGAAAGTGAGCCGGAATCGACGATGGCGACGAGCATATCGACTTTGCCGCTCAGGAGTTCCTGCTGGGCAATGCGTTCTTCCGGGGAATGGTAATTGAGCGAATAGGTGCCCGGAAGGTCGATGACTGTCACTTCGAGATCTTCGTGTTTGAATTTGCCGTCTTTCTTTTCAACCGTGACGCC
>JAZODZ010000463.1:0-8134 GCA_045597285.1 Myxococcota bacterium | reverse complement strand
TCCAAAAATTTCAAAACATTCACTGTCCAACAACTCGCCGAAGAAGGAGAACAAGCCATGAAATTCGATTATATTTTAGGAAATCCGCCGTATCAGGAAGAACAAGCATCTCAGTATTTCGATGAATCGATGAAGAATTTTGCTCCACCTATATATAACTTTTTTATGGATGAATGTTATGAAATAGCCAATACTTGCATTCTTATTCATCCAGCTAGATTTTTGTTCGATGCCGGTTCAACACCCAAAGATTGGAATAAAAAAATGCTAGATGATGAGCATTTTAAAGTTTTATGTTACGAAGAAGATAGTCATAGGTATTTCCCGACTCTAACAACTCCAATAAAAGGTGGCATTGCAATCACATGCAGAAATCAAAAACGAAGATACAATGCAATCACTGCTTTTACGAAATATCCAATAGTAAACAATATCCTTCAAAAAGTAATTAATAGCTCCAATTATAAAACGCTATTGAATATTGTTTATTCGAGGACAATATATAGATTAACAGATAAAATGCATGCCGACAATCCATTTGCCATTCATCGATTAAGCAATGGTCATATGTATGATATGTCCTCAAATATTATGACGCTATTACCTGAAATATTTTATGACACGAAACCTGGAGATGGACTTTCATATATTAAAATTATTGGCAGAATTAACAATAAACGAGTTGTTAAGTATATTAATAGGGAATACATAAAACAGGTTGAAAATATTGACTGCTATAAATTGTTTATAGCTCAAGCAAATGGAAGTGGAGAGTTTGGAGAAACACTTAGTGATTCAGAAATTGGAGAGCCAGAAACAGCTTCAACCGAAACATTTATTAGTATTGGAAAATTTGAAACAATTAATGAGGTTAGATCTTTAGATAAATATATTAGGACTAGATTTGCTCGTACTCTGTTAAGCATTTTAAAGGTTACACAGAATGGTAATAAGCCTGTTTGGAGATTAATCCCCCTTCAGGATTTCACAGAAAGCTCCGACATCGACTGGTCGAAATCCATTCCCGAAATCGATCAGCAACTTTATAAAAAATATGGATTGGATAAAGATGAAATCGATTTTATTGAAAGTCATGTAAAGCCGATGGACTAAAGGAGAACGACGATGGCACAAATTTCACTCGAAACCAACAAACAAATTAATCCGATGATTTATGCTTACAACACGCCGGGTGTGAGCTATCACGATGGTTGGACGAAAATTGGCTATACCGAGGCTCAGACGGTCGAAGACAGAATTAATCAACATACTAAAACAGCCGATATCCAGTGGGTGCTTGCATGGAAAGGTAACGCTTTATTTCAAGACGGAAGTTTTAAGATTTTTCATGACAGCGATTTTCACAACTATCTTGAGCATATTAAACATATAGAACGCAAAAGCGATGAAAATGGGCGCAAGGAATGGTTCAAAATTGACGGCGAAACTTCCGAAAAGTATTTTAATGAATTTTGCAAACGCAAATGGTTAAATTCAAACGAAATCAAGACGGATTACACCTTACGCGATGAGCAGAATCGCGCCGTCGAAATGACCAAAGCCTATTTCGATCGAGGCGGTACTGAATTTTTATGGAATGCCAAACCGCGGTTTGGCAAATGCTTGACGGCTTATGATTTAATCCGTCGCATGAAAATGAAATACATCCTGATCGTGACAAACCGCCCGAGCGTTGCGGATTCCTGGCTCAATGATTTCGTCATGTTCATGCAATGGCGCAACGAATACTGCTTTGTTACCGAAAATGCGGCTTTCCACAACAACATCCCAAACGGAGCCATGCATCATTCGGAGTATTCCGATTATCGCAATCTGCATTCTGACTTAAATCTCGGCATGATCGAATTCGAATCGCTCCAAAGTTTGAAAGGTTCGATTCATCATGGTGGCGAATACGATAAACTCGATTGGATTCACCGCATCCATTGGGATTTGCTCATCATCGATGAATCGCATGAAGGCGTCGACACGCGGAAAACCGATTGGGCTCTGGATAATGTCAATCGAAAGCACACCTTATATCTGTCGGGTACGCCGTTCAAGGCCATTGCCAACGAGCAATTTGGCGCGGATCAAGTGTTTAACTGGTCGTATGCCGATGAGCAGGCGGCCAAAGAGAAGTATGAAAACTCTGGCGAAACCAATCCCTACGAGCGGATGCCGCGCATGTCGATGTTCACTTATCAGCTGTCGTCCATGATTCGCGACAAACTCGAAAAAGGCTGCGTCCTGCCGGATGAAGGAAACGTCGATTACGCCTTCGATCTGAATGAATTTTTTAAGACAGACGACAAAGGGAATTTCATACATTTAGCGGAAATAAACCGATTTCTCGATGCGCTGACGACGAACGAGAAATATCCCTTCTCGACGCCTGAACTTCGCGACGAACTGCATCATACGCTGTGGCTTTTGGATCGCGTGAGCAGTGTCAGAGTACTCGCCAAATTGTTGAAAGAACATGAGGTTTTTAAGGATTATGAGATCGTGGACGTGGCTGGAAACTTTAGTCGCGACGAAGATGCCGATGTGCAGGACAGAGAAGCCAAAACGGCTCTCGAACGCGTGAGAAATGCGATAAAGAATTACGATAAAACGATAACGCTGAGTGCCAGCCGACTGACGGTAGGTGTTACGGTTCCCGAATGGAGCGGTGTCCTGATGCTTTGCAACACGAACAGCCCCGCTGAATACTTCCAGACGGCTTTTAGGGCACAGAATCCCTATCAATTCCGGCTTAGCGATAAAGTCGAGTATTACCGCAAGGAAAATGCCTATATCTTCGATTTCGATCCCGCGCGAACGCTGATTATTTTTGACGAATTTGCGAACAATCTGTCTCTTTCGACGAGTGACGGGCGAGGCACGGCGAGCGACCGCGAAGAAAACGTGAGACGGTTGCTGAATTTCTTCCCGGTTTTGGGCGAAGACGACGAAGGGAAGATGATCGCGCTCGATGCGAACAAGGTGTTGACGATTCCGAGGCGAATTAAGAGCATGGAAGTCGTAAAGCGCGGGTTCATGTCGAACTTCCTGTTCCAGAATATCGCCAATATCTTTAGGGCACCGGATGTTGTAAAAGATATTCTCGAAAAAATAGCGCCTGCTGCGGATGACGGCAATTCGAGAAAGACAGCCAAACCGAGGCCGTTGCCAAATACGGACGATGTGCCAGTCGATGACAAGGGCAATATCGAAATTCCGCATGAAATCGTCATAGGTACGGCAACGGATATATTGGGCGATAAAAAGTGGGAAACAATCACGACCGAAGCCCAGGAAGAAGTCAACAAACTCGAATTGGACAAATCAGAACCAAGTGATGACATGTCCAATCAGGCCAAGAAGATAATCGAGAACACCCGGGAAAAACTTAAAAATCTCAAAGACGGGCTTGCCGATAAACTCAAGGAAAATGCCGTTGCTCCCATCGCAGAAAACTACGATGCAAACAAAACTCAGAAAAAGAAGATGGATGCGCAGGTCGATGGGGCGATTGATACAAAGATTGACGAACGGCGTGAAACATTTGAACAAAACCTTCGCATTGCGTCGGCAGAGCTGGAACGCAAGAGCAAAGAGGCCAATGATAACGGCAGTGAATCGATGCTCAATGACAGCATTAAAGCCTATCAGGAAGACATCAACAAAGCCACGCAGGAATTGACTGCCGGGCTTCAACAGGATGTCATCGATATTATGAATACTGTCCCACAAACGCTCGTCGAAACGCAGGAACGGCTCAAGGCCGAGGCCCAAAAGAAAACGATCGAAGACGAAGTGCGTGCACATTTGCGCGGGTTCTCGCGATCCATCCCGAGTTTTATCATGGCTTATGGCAATGACGAGTTGCGCCTCGATAATTTCGACAAATACACAGAACCGACAGTATTTGAAGAAGTCACGGGCATTACCCTCGATGATTTTATCTTTTTACGCGATGGCGGCGATTATACCGACGAAAACACGGGTAAAACGGAGCATTTCGAAGGGCAGTTGTTCGATGAAATCGTCTTCAACGATTCGGTGAAGGAGTTTATGAACAAACGGCGGGCATTGGCCAATTACTTCGATGAATCGCTCGACGAGGATATATTCGATTATATCCCGCCGCAGAAAACGAATCAGATATTTACGCCGAAATGGGTCGTTCAGAAGATGGTCGACGAGCTCGAAAAGGAAGATCCCGGCTGTTTCGACAACCCGGATCATACGTTTGCCGATTTATATATGAAATCTGGTTTATATATTACCGAAGTCGTCAAACGCCTATTTCAAAGCGATGCGATCAAGGCCGCCTATCCCGATGACGCGGATCGCATACGGCATATCATACAACACCAGGTATATGGCATGGCACCGACGCGCATTATCTATTTAATCGCGACGAATTATATTTTGGGATTTGACGAAACGTTGAAAAATGAGACGACGCATTTCGTTCAGGCCGATGCCGCCAAAGCCGCGAAAGAGGGAAAGCTGCAGGAATTGGTCGATCGATATTTTGGTTGATATGCGGCGCAGTCGCCTCACCCGCCGCGGCACCCTCTCCAAATGAGAGAGGGAAATGGGTTCACTTTTTACACAGGCTTTCCCTATCCGCTATTTGATTCTACAGGAACTCATCAGCGCCCTGAAAGGGCGCAATGTTTCAGCCCGGGGTGAAGCGCGTAGCGCCGGGGCACAACGATTCCCCCCAAAAAAACGCGCCCTGAAGGGGTGCAACACAAAGCCATCATAAAGTGGAATCGTTATTCTTTAACTGTTTGTAAAAGAAGCGAAAATAATCGGGACCTTCCTGCCACAGTTCCGTTTTGGGATCATAAAGAGCATCATACGCTTCGGAAGATACCAACCTTTGGCGAGCTTCTGCAATTGAAATGTGTTCTTCGTTTGCCATGTCTTCTATGGCATCCATCAGGATCATATCCGCACAGAGTTTCATTTTTTCAGACATCATAGGTGTAATACTCCTGAAAGGTTAGGCAGGCAATGGCTTCTGGTGTCTTAAAACAATACTGGGTTTTCAGGCGATTGGGCAAAAGCAATTCAATTGCTATTTCCGCAGAACGCTCCTGATTCACTGGACCATAAAATCCGCTTAGCCAGGCAGTAATGGTTGGATTCGTCGTGTCATTGGCTATTTTCCCAATAATAATTGGCGATGATAATGCTTCTGGTTCGATTTTATTTCTCAGGAAAGATGCCATGGATTCTCTGCGGTTTAAAGAGACAAACCATAACCATTCCCGTGTCGCAGATTCGAACTGATATATTGGAAGTTCCAATTTACTTGCAGTATAACGAAATACAGACACATAGCCGCGATTTGTCTTTTTAGAAACAAGATTATTTCGAACGGCCTTTTGAATTGCCCGTGGAATAAAGCTCTTAGCTTGTTCCAAATCATCCGATAGATAAAAGCCTTTTCCAAAATCTTTACCATCTGCACAAAGTTCCAAATCTATCTGCTCAATTTTTGTATAACTTCCGTGATACAACAACATCCCTGAACGCAGTGCCATAGTATTTACTCCTTGTTAAATATAAAGGATTCAATCTCTTTAAGCGCACATTCGTCACTGCTCACATGAAGCGCATCGTAGCACTTTTCGATATAATCCCATATTCCATGGCTTTCGAACAGATTGTTTACTTCTCGGCCGCTCAGGTGATATTTTTCGCGATATAGCCGCATGAGCCGTAATTCCATAAATAACACTTCGTTGATCATCGTCTATTCCCCATTGTGTTTCATAACCCGAATGCATGGTGTATCGTTGTGTTGCGTCATGGTGTGTATTATATTTGTTTTGAGTAATTATTGATTTATTGCCAGTCGCTGTTTATTTATTAAATACATACTTTTAGTTTTGAAGTTATTAAAAAGCGCATCTTATTGTCATACGCTCTTTATGATTACTGTATATCATACAGAGTTATTTCAGACAAGGATGCTCTGCATGGGTTACAGCATTTACCCTGGGGTGAAACGAAGCGCCGGGTAATAGGCATTTCCACATATCAGCGCCCTGAAGGGGCGCAACACAAGCTTTTGTATTTCCATGACGTATCATCGCCCCCCATGACGGGGTGATATGGAGTGGGCGACACGGGCATGTCCCGTGCGGCTGGCAATGACACGGATGATGATGTCTTCCTGCTTGGCTTAGCAGACGTCACGAACACCGCGTATTTCGCGGACGATGCGGCGCGAAAGGCACTTGTCACGAAGTATGCAATCGACAATGATATTAACATTAGCCTATACAGTACGACTGGCGACATATGCACAAACATTCAATGTTATTTTTTCTGGTGGCTCCGGTCGCCAGGCTACAATTCAAACCGCGCCGCCTTTGTGCTCTACGACGGCTACGTCAACACCGATGGCAGCGGCGTTATCGACACAGACATCGGCATTCGTCCGGCCTTGTGGGTGAAGTACTGAATCAATCACCAATCTAATAATCCTTAATTCGCAAGTCTTGAACATCGTCCCGAGGGGAGCCTACAAAAAAAGGTGCCGGCATTGCCGGCACCTTTTTTAGTTATTTACAATCGACATTAATCGCATGAAATCTGAATTTGTTTTGGCTTGGCCTCTTCGGGTTTGGCAAGTTTAAGCATGAGGATACCAAGTTTATAATCGGCGGTGCATTTGGTTGCATCCAACCCTTTCATGACTCTGAACTGTCTGAAATAGTGTCGTGGTGCAAGCCCCTCGATCTCGGAATGTGCTTCAACCGTAAGGATTTCCTTGTCCAGTTTGACATCGATATCATTGGGATTCAATCCCGGCATATCGGCGGTCACGACGTAACAATCTTTGGTTTCTTCGATATCGACATCGGGCTGAACCTGCTGGATTTTCACTTTGACTGCGGTTTGCGGCTCCTTTTTATCGAGGCTGTTGGATTCACACTGACAATTCTGAACGTTTGTATTTTCTGACATGATAAATTCTCCTTATCGTATTAAATTTCTGAATGAAAAAAGAAATTCTCATCAGGCCATTTGGCCTGGATGAAGGAATTAAGCATTAATGGCAATCTGTTTGGGCTGATTTTCGGGGGCTTTGGGAAGGACAACTCTCAAAATACCGTTCTTAAATGTCGCCTTTGTTTTATCAGCTTCTACTCGTGAAGGAAGCGCGATGCTTCTGCGAACATCGTAATTGCCGCGTTCTGCCAAATATAATGTATTTTCTTTTTCATGCGAAACTGTACGTTTGGCACTCAATGTCAATGTATCGTTATGAACCGTAAGATTCATATCTTTTTCATCGACACCAGGTAATTCCGCGATAAATTCGAGGTTTTCTCCTTTATCAATGAGATCCATGCGGTTCAAACCAATGAAGGCATTGCTATTCTCGAAGTGTCGAATCATGCGGTCATTGAGCATATCCGCAAAAGAGTTATTAAAAAGACGATCAATATCACTCCAAAGTGTAAACATAATCTCCTCCTATTATTAAGAAGAATGCAATTGAATATAAACATTAGATAGCGGAATCAGCCTTGAATGGCTTTTGAACTTCCATCATTCCGTCATCCAACGAGCTCAGTAGTATTAGCACGCCTCCCAAATTGACAAGTCCCTCTGTGATTTTTTTTAATTTTTGGGGGCATGTTCAAACCACAATATGGATTTTGAGGTGCAGAGTCGTATCGATAAATAGGCAGGAGGCAGGAGGCAGGAGGTAGTAGGCAATAGGCAGTAGGCAGTAGGCAATAGGCAGTAGGCAGTAGGCAGTAGTTGAGCGTTCTGCAATGATGATAAGTCTGAATTTCGGGGGTTAGTCACAAGTTTCGCATCCACGAAAACTAGTTTTTGCTTGTTGCACAATCAAATATACCAAATTAAAAACTTAATGAATACAATTTGCCGCGCCCTGAAAGGGCGCAATGTCTCAGCCCGGGGGGGAGCGCGTAGCGCGTAACCCCGGGTAAAAGCGATTTCCCCAATTCTTTCTCCCCCTCTCCAAAGGACTAAGGAAGGGACAAATGCTGTAAATGACGCAAATAATAGAAGCCCGTAGGGCTTCACGTTTAGTAGCCCCCGGTTGGCGCGTAAGCGCCTACCGGGGGATCAGGTCATTCAAACATAA
>JAZODZ010000462.1:0-2800 GCA_045597285.1 Myxococcota bacterium | reverse complement strand
CGTGACGGAACCGATGGGAAGACCGTTGCCTGCAAGAATGTCGAAGACGCCGGCGATCAAAGTCGTGGAGACTGCGCCCAGTCCCGGAATCAGAATACCAAGTTTGCCTTTTGCCGGTTTTACATTAACACCATTAGCCATTTTCAATGCCTTTTAAAAATGCCCATGCTCGATGGGGTCTGATGAAATGCCGCTCTTTTGCGCCTGTCTTCCTGGCAGTCCTGCGGCGAACGGGGCGGGCTTTGAGCAAGGTGTGTGCCAGTTGTCGTTAAAATTACAAACTCGACAAATGGGACATCCCGTTGTATGCAGTCCATTGTAAACTATCTCGCCGAAAATATGACATTTTCGGCCTTTTGGTGGCTTCCTATGACTTATTCGACAAAAAATCCCATTGTTTCATCGGACAAAATACGCGTCATCCATCTCGGCCCGGCTGGGGAAGGGACAACCTATTTATACGGCGACGTCCTCGAGGAGCTTTCGTATTATGCCGGCCAGAAGGACGCGTTTGGTCTGCTCGTCGGCCATGCCTATAAAAAAGTGGATAAACCACTTGCCGAAAATACGGCGGATTCCAAAACAGTGGATAACAAGGTTCTCGAATCGTCATTTTTTGCGGAATATCCTCCTGGCATGATCGTTCCCGATGTGGCAGAGGTTCCGGATTTTGTTGAAATCAGTGCATTTAAGGATATTTATCCGGTGGATGACGCGCTCGAGTATGCGGCACGGCTTCGCCGGATGCGCGATTTCCGGAACGGCACGGAGGAGTTTCCGGCCGGCATGGTCAGGTTAAGCAAGGCGGCCTCGGAACTGAGTTTTGAGGATTTGATGGTGCAGCGGACGTATTTCGCGTCGCCGGGGCAGATTCTGCTGCTCGTTTCGGGAGACAGGAAACCGCCGCGTGCTTTTGTCATGGATAAACAGCACGACCATTTTGTCGAGTGCGGGCTGGAAATCGTGTTGCCGAAGGATGCGGAACCGCCGTTTGAACAGGCTGTGGATGAACCGTCCGCGGAATCGTGACAGGGGAGACGCGGCACGTCTGGACTTGGGGTGATTCTTTGTTTTTTTTGTGGTGGGGGGAAGTCTCCCCCCACGCGTCTATGCGGAATTTCGCTTTGCTTCATTCCGCATACGCCGCTCCCCTCTCAGTGCAAACACCTGTTGTCATTATTGTGTTTCGGGGTATATAAACCGCCAAACAAGCGTTTCGGTTCTTTCCGGAATTTGAATTAATTTTGAAAAACGAGTGGTGTCATGGCAGAAATCATTGAAGTGTTTGCACGGGAAATATTGGATTCACGCGGAAATCCGACGATTGAAGTCGATGTTGAGCTGGCCGATGGGACGCATGGGCGTGCCAGCGTGGCTTCGGGGGCTTCGACGGGCGTTTCCGAGGCGATTGAGCTTCGTGACAAGGATATCAAGCGTTACGGCGGCCGCGGCGTGATGAAGGCCATCAACGGAATCCGCGACATCATTGCACCGGAAATCAACGGGATCGACGCGACGGCGCAGGATCTCGTCGACCGCATTATGTGCCACCTCGATGACACTGAAAACAAGGCGATGCTTGGAGCCAACGCGATTCTGGGTGTTTCGCTGGCGGTCGCGAAAGCGGCGGCCAACAGCCTTGAAATGCCGCTTTACCGCTATCTCGGCGGCGTCCAGGCGAACAGCCTTCCGGTTCCCGTCTGCAACATCATCAATGGCGGTATGCACGTCGATAACGAGCTCGATATCCAGGAATTTGCGATTGCGCCTGTGGGGCTGCCGTCGTTCTCGGAGGCGATTCGTGCCTCGAGCGAGGTTTTCCATGCCATGCGATCGATCCTGCACGAAAAGGGGCTTTCGACGGCCGTGGTGGACGAGGGTGGCTTTGCGCCGCAGATCGTCCACATCAAGGAAGCGCTCGATCTCATCATGGAAGCCATCCAGAAAGTTGGCTATGTGCCCGGAGTCGATTTCTTCATCTCGCTTGATTGCGCGGCCAGCGAATTCTACTGCCCGAACGACAAAATCTACGAACTTCGTGGCGAGGGCCTCAACCTCAAGGCCGACAAACTCGCCGAGTTCTATGACGATATCCTGAGTGCCTATCCCATTTTTGCCATCGAAGACGCATTCGATCAGAACGACTGGACGGCGTGGAAAAAGTTTACGTCGAAACACAAGAATATCCACGTCTTTGGCGACGATTTGTTCGTGACGAACGTCAAGCTGCTGCAAAAGGGTATTGAATCGCGATCCGCGAACGGCATCGTCATCAAGCTGAATCAGGTCGGGACGCTCACGGAGACGCTGGATGCCATCAGAACCGCACAGCGCAACGGTTTTGCGACGATTATCAGCCATCGTTCCGGTGAAACGGAAGACACCACAATCGCAGATCTTGTTGTCGGCATGAATGCTGGCCAGATCAAGACCGGTGCTCCCAGCCGTTCCGACCGTGTAGCGAAGTACAATCAGCTTCTCCGCATCGAAGATGAGCTTCTGGATGCAGCTCAGTATCTTGGAAAAGATGCTTTCTTCAGCATTAAAAAATAAGTCGTAATCACAACTCTGAGGATGCCGGATCCGTGGAGGATCCGGCATCTTTTTTGAGGAAAAAATAAGGAAAAAAGAGGGGAAGAACCCTCGATTTATTTTCTGGGATAAGTGTTGACAACATATTGCTTTTTTGTTAAAATAACACTCGCTCGTTTGAGACATGGCGGAATAGCTCAGTTGGCTAGAGCACACGGTTCATACCAGTGGTGTCACCGGTTCAAATCCAGTTTCCGCTACAAAATCG
>JAZODZ010000461.1:0-4872 GCA_045597285.1 Myxococcota bacterium | reverse complement strand
ATTTTATGAATATGGCAAATCGCAATCCGAAGAAAGCCGAACGGATCAATGGGGATACTACATTCAGTTCGAACACAGACCTGATCGGGATCAGGATTATGTCCTGGAAAGTCTGCTCGAAGAGCATAAAGAACTTGGTTTCGAATTCAGCAAAAGAAGGGTCACAGAGGGGACCAGCTTGTCCGTGACAGATGGCAAGACAATTACTGAGAGAGGAAAGATTGAGCTTCCGTCGCAACAACAACTGAATGTACGCATTGTAATGGATTATACAGACAGCATTCGGATATATTATGAGCTGACCATGTCAACAAATAAACCGGAAACTGTTCAACAACCCAAAGCTGATGCTGCCGCCAAATCGCTTGAAAAAGCTCAGAAAGCACGCTCAGATGCTCAAAAAAAACTTGGCGATAGCAATTCCCATTGAAGGGGGATATACACAAAGCATGAACCTACTATGGAGTACCATTCATGGGGGCATTTCAGCATCTTCCCATCACCTCATCCGTGTTTCTCAGTGCCGGGTTGGCATTGTCCGTACTCGGGTGCCATATAGATACAAGTTCCGAAAGAAAGCAAATCAACGATAGTATCACAGCCCAAGACACAATTACCGGCGAGGGATATGCCTTTCATTTGACGGAAAGCCAAACCACTATAAATAATATCGTTGAAGCGCCTCCAGCTATTGAAGAAACTCCAAATATAAATAACAAAGATCATAAAGCCGATATTAACCTTGGCGCGTCAGGCATTCCGCAAACATCTATACAATCCTCAGAACCAACGAAATTAGATGTACAGAATGATATTATTCACGCGCCTGAAAGCACGGAGGGCAAGCCTCTATTGGATGCAAGCAATTCTGGCGCGGGAACTGCTGAGTCAGCCGGAATCCCAACTGGAAATCCACCCCCCAACACTTATATTCCCATCAATATATTATTTGGCAAGCCCAAAGTTACCGGCTATTTGGATATGCGTATCGTTCGCGCAATTTTCATGCACCACAAGGCGGAATTGCGTTCGTGTTATGCAAAACAATCTACCGGTACCCAAACGGCTGATATCACGATCAAAATAACTATCAATGAGCCAGGCAATGTATCAAAACTTACAATTACGGGGACGGCGTTGAAAAACCGTACGAAAGAATGCCTGTACAATGCGATTTATCACTGGCAGTTTCCTGCATCCAAGAATGGCGATCTGACTTACGTTGTCTATCCCGTATCATTCTCGTGGCTTACGGAATAGAAAAATAATACGCCGACGTATCGCAAGGCGATAGTCGGCGTGAAGCACCCTCGGAAACTATGCGTCCGCAAAGATTTTGCCATCGTCGAGGGTAATCTGCAGTTTAGTGTATTCGCAATGGAAATCGTGTTCCAACCGATCGAGATAGCGGGCACTTTCCCACTTGCACATGGGAAGATCGTGAAGCAGGTAATTGCCACAAGCCTCCGGGCGAGCGGCCGGAACCTCCGTTTGCGTGAGTATCCACTTGAGGCACGCAATCGTCAAGCGACGCATATCCTCGACGCCATAATCGCCTGTCATGATGATATACATCCCCGTAAGGCATCCCATGGGACCGACATAGACGACATCGTCTTTCGCTTCAGAATTGCGAAACCACGTGGCCATGAGATGCTCGAGACTATGCATCGCGGAGGGGGCCACGGCCGGTTCCTTGTTTGGTTCCGTAATGCGCAAATCGAACGTAGTAAACCCCTTGTCTTCTCTCGACACGTAAATGCCGGGTTTCAGATGCGTGTGATCGATAGTAAAACTTTGAATGACTTCCATAACGTTCCTATTCTTTCAGGTTCTGCACCACAAAACATCATGCATGAACGCATAAGACAAGGTGCTCTGTGATACTAAAAGCTAATTTCTTCAGCAGAATACGTCCGGTTATTGCATTTTTATAACCGAAGAACATAAAACCGCTGAAAACAATATAAAAGACATGTTGGATCTTTGCAAGTCAGAATAAGCGAGCCATTGATCACGGGTTTGTGCTTGAATATAATAATTGCCCACACCATTGATAATCGGTTTGAAAACGAAAAGTATTTACGACCTTCGTTTTTATGGGATTTTTCCTCTTTGTAGACGTCATTATAGTGCACAATTAAACGTTGTATTATTTTTCAACATTGAGCTGACCTATTTCTACAAACTGATTCTTATCGATACTACTCTCACGAACGAGTTGTAATTCATTTTCTTCTTCGAAAGCAAAGGCATTATATAGACGAGTTTCGAATATCCTGTTGGAGATTCTGACCAAGCCACGTATCGCGTAGCGATAGTGGCTTTGCGCGGCGTATCGGCGCAGCCGATAGCCGTGCGGGCGAGCCGTATGCGCATGTAGAGACGTGTCGTGACACGTCTCTCTGCGCATAGGCGAGCACATAAATCCGGATAGAGACGTGCGGTCCGCACGTCTCTCGCCGCGTATCGGCGCAGCCGATAGCCGCGCCCCCCCAAAAAACAAACATTACCGCAGCTGATACGACTCGAGACCGAGGATCGAATCGACCGAGTGCAGAAATTCATCGCTCAGATTGACGTGGAATGGAAGCCGCATCGCGGCATCAACTGGCCCGTTTTCGTATTTGATATACGCAAACGTATTGCCTTCGTTCTGAGGATTCGAAAGCAGTTCATAGAGCTTGTTGACATCCTCTTCATCGTGTTCTTCGGTCAAAACAAACTGAATATGAGTAACTCTGCGCTTTCGCGCTTCGGAGAGCAGTTCGACGCTGTCGACCATGATTTCGGCCTTGCGATTGTCTTCTTCTTCGGTTACTTCGCCTTCCATCTTGACGGAACCCGAAACGATCACGGGCTGGTCCGTCAGGAAGATTTCTTCGCCGACGGTGTTCTGAATCCGTTCGAGCGTTTTCTGGAAACAGATAAACGGCACCTGCCCGGTCAGGTCTTCGAGCGTGCCGCTGGCGAGCCGTGAGCCGGATTTGGTATTGCGAACGGAAGAGCCTTTGAACATGCCGCAGACGGTGACTTTCGTGCGTTCGGGCAGGTTGATGAGCGCCGACGCATGGTGCGACGAAAAGAGATCGACTTCCTGACGGTAGTGATCGAGCGGATGCCCAGACACGAAATAGCCGAGCAACGCGAATTCATTGTCGAGAACCGTCGCTTCGGGCCACGGCTGTGCGGGCGTGTACTTGTCTTCGAGAGAACTCGCCTGTTTCGGCGATTTCTTGGTCAGCAAAGAAAAGAGCGACGTCTGCCCGGCACTGCGGTCTTCGCGTGCGCGTTTGCTTCGATCGAGCGCGTTCTGGACGCTTGCAAACATCGACGCACGGGCGGCACCGATATCGCCGATATGCCGAAGTTTCTTGGGCCATATCGAGTCAAACGCCCCCGTCATGATGAGGCTTTCGATCGTCTTCTTGTTCACGCTGTTGTCGACGCGTTCACAGAAATCAAACATGCTCTTGAACGGCCCGTCCTTTTTCCGCGTTTCAAATACCGACCTCAGGGCAGCCTCGCCAACGCCTTTCAGCCCGGCCAGGCCGAACCGGATATGTCCGTCCACGACGCTGAACATCATTTCGGATTCGTTGATGTCGGGCGGCAAAATCTTGATGCCCGTCTTTCTAGCCTCGTTGATCGTGCGGATAACCTTGGCCGGATTGTCCTGGTCACAGATGAGATGCGCCGCGCAATGCTCGACGGGATAATAATATTTGAGATACGCTTCCTGATACGTGATGAGCGCGTAGGCCGCCGAGTGCGATTTGTTGAAGCCGTATCCGGCGAATTTCTCGATGAGGTCGAAGATTTCGCCCGCCTTCGTGCCGTCGACGCCGTTGGCCACGGCGCCCTCGACAAAGCCGGTGCGTTGCTGCGCAAGCAGTTCCGGTTTCTTCTTACCCATGGCACGGCGCATGATGTCGGCGCGTCCGAGCGAAAATCCCGACAAAATCTGCCCGGCCTGCATGACCTGTTCCTGATACACGAACACGCCATAAGTCTCTTTCAACACGCCTTCGAGCAACGGGTGCGGGTATTCAATGGCGCGAAGCCCGTGCTTGCAGTCGACGAACTGATCCACCATGCCGGACCCCATCGGGCCCGGACGGAAAAGCGCAACCGCCGCGATGACGTCCTCAAAACACGACGGCTTCAGGCGCATCATCAGTTTCGTAAAGCCCGCCGATTCGATCTGGAACACGTTTGCCGTCTGCCCCGACGAAATCATTCGGTAAATCTTCGGATCATCCAGCGGAATAAGGCTTAGATTAAGCGGTTCCTCGCCTTTGGACGCCCTCGTCTGGTTCACGAAATGCAGCGCATATTTGAGCGTCGTCAGCGTCTTCAGACCGAGAAAGTCGAACTTGATGAGGCCCGCCTCTTCGACCTCTGTCTTGGCGTACTGCGCGACATATTCGCCATGTGCCCCGCGAAATACGGGCACGTAATCCCATAACGGCCCTTCCGAAATGACGACGCCGGCCGCGTGCATGCCCGTCTGGCAGAACAGTTCCTCGACCTGCATCGCAAGCGTGTAAAGCTGGTCATTCTTGGGATCGAGATTCCGCCACTCGGTGACTTTGGGCTCGCGTTCAATCGTCTTTTGCAGGTTGATTTTGAGGTCGTCAGTCGGAACGAGCTTCGTGATTTCGCGCATTTCCGACGGCAGAAAATTCATGACGCGTCCGACGCTGTTCAGCGCGGCCTTGGCCTTGAGCGCCCCAAATGTCGCAATCTGCGCGACGTTGTTGATCCCGTAATGATCGCGCACGTAAGCAATCGTCTCGGTACGCCGGTCCATGCAGAAGTCGACGTCGAAGTCCGGCATCGACACGCGCTCGGGGTTCAGGAATCGCTCGA
>JAZODZ010000460.1:0-2011 GCA_045597285.1 Myxococcota bacterium | reverse complement strand
CGATTCAGCCCCCTGACTTTTTTCCTGCCTCAAGGTATTTATTTTCGCCTACGCGGCGGCAGGGGCGTTCGATTGTGCCCTGCACCCCGCACGCTTTTTTCCCGCCCGACATCCCGTCCGTGGCGTGCGGCAGCTGACATCGTGCTGTGTCGTGGCCCGTGCGTATGCGCCGCAAGGCGGCATAGCACGGGCAAAGCGACGTATCGGCAACGCCGATAGCCGCGATAACGAGCCGTATGCGCCGCAGGCGCATAGGCGAGAAAAATAGCATTGCCAATGCCGATAATTGATATAAAATTAATGTGTTTTGGGGCGAATTATTAATGGAAAATTTTATGGAACGCGAGCATTTTTGCGCAAGTCGAATCTGAAAATCATGGTTAGCATTCTGGCGCTGGCGCTGGCTGGATGCCAGTCGGGCGGTGGGACAGAACCGGCACAGAGTGCGGCGGAACAGGTCGATGATGGCTTGTGTCATGGGCCGGATGGCGCGGTCGATTGCCACGGCGCGACATGCGTCAACGGAGAATGCCTGAACAATACGCAATGCGAGGATCCGAATAAACCGGTTTGTCATGCGCACAAATGCGAGCCATGCAGCGGAGCCAATGATTGTAATGTCGGAACTTGCGACACGAAATCGGGGCAATGCGTGGAGTGTTTGGCAGACGACGATTGCGAGTTTGTGTCATCGGATGGTCATGTCACAAACAGCAACGTTTGGGGGCATATCGACCACAGTTTTGGCACGGCTCCGAGGACGATGTGCGTCGAGCACCAGTGCGTGGCGTGCAATGTATCGACGTGCATGGTACGTGCGTCGATGGCAGATGCAATGCCAGGAAAACGACAAATTGCGAGGGGAATGCATGCGAGTTTTTGCCGACCACAATTGGCGACATCGCGCCGGAGACACGCGGCCTAGCCGATGCCGTGCGGCTTTTCCGACTCGTCGTGCCAAACGTGAGCGCGCAGGAAACGGCACCGACTGTTGAGGCATACAGCGTCGATGCGTGGGTGAACGGCATGGTCGCGACGGTGACAACCGAGTTCGTGATTTTCAACCCGATGATGGTTGCACCAAACGGCGATGCGGCGCTGCACTGCCGATGCCGAACACGCAGCTCAAACAGCGCGACATCAAGATTAGCGTGGTGGCGCAGGGCGTTCCGGCACCGGCTGTCGGCGGGCTGGGCGACACGCGTTTTGCCAAGGCGCAGGCAGTCTGGGTTGTCGATTCGCACGAAACCGATGTCAATCCGCGCGAAAACGTCCTCGTGGCGATGCCTTCCTTGCCAGACACGGTGGTGAGCACCGAGACGTTCCGGGGCGACCGGTTCTTTATGGCGAGCATGAAAGTGAGCAATGATGTGGTCAAAAAAGAATTGCCCCAAAAATACCGCGTGATTTGGGATGCTTCGGGCAGCCGCAGCAAAGAAGACATCGACAAGGCGAGGGCGTTTATCGAACACTTGCCGGAAAACGGGACGTATGAGCTACACGTGTTCCGCAATGTGCTGGAACCGGGCTTATCGGTGCGGCGACGATTACGGTGACGTTTTATTCAAACTGGGGCTGGGCGAGCCAAAAGAGCAAGACAGTAACTTACCGGCTGGACGAGGAGAAGGATAAGATTAAGGTTGGGGAATATATATTGAAATAGGGTAGGGGACGTAACTGTTCAGTCCCCTATCAGAGTTTCTGAATTGCATGGTTTTGAATTACGTGGTTTTATTGTAACTGTTCAGCTATTTCCATCAAACGAAGCTGTACTGTTACGACAGCATATCCCGTCGCAACTCGAAATCTTGCTATCGGCGCTTGCATCATGCGATAATTGCATACTGCGTCTGAATCTGCCGAGGTATGTTATGAAAAGACAAATCAAATTCGCAATGATAGCCGTGTCTTCCTTGTTATTCCTTCTTGTGCTTGCGAGTATAGGATACCAGTGGGGCTACGCGAAGTCGAATCCTCAGAAGATCCTCGAAAAAATCGAGAATCTCGAATT
>JAZODZ010000459.1:0-18315 GCA_045597285.1 Myxococcota bacterium | reverse complement strand
GTAGCCCCCGGTTGGCGCGTAAGCGCCTACCGGGGGATCAGGTCATTCAACCATAACTATCCCCGTAGGGGATTCCCCCAAAATACATACAATAATACAAAATGTCCCTTCCTCAGCTCCACTAGAGAGGGGAAGATGTCGCCGAAGGCGACAGAGGAAGTGAGGCTCACTCATCTCCGGAGCATCGAACGTCCAGACGAATCGGATCGGGTTTCGGCTGGCCTTCGGGGACTGAAAAATGAAACCCGATGCTCGATTCGATATCGTCTGCCAGGCATTGAAGTTTGAATTGCCAGGGGGCATCGTCGGATTCTGCCGTCACTTGGATCGAGTCGCTTTGGGATTCAGGCAATACCGCGATGTTTTCGACCGCGATGCTTGGCGCGATGGTCAACGTGTTTTCCTGTCCGCTCGTGAGCAGAATTGGTGAGCGTGGAAAAACAGGTGATCCGTTCAGGTTCAGATCGAAATGCGGCTGGCAGTGATCGACAAAAACCGTGATGGCGAGCGGCTTGCCGTAATGATTCTTTGACTCGCCGGATATCGAGATGGTGTGCGGCCCCTGGCCGTAGAGGCAGTTTGCGTCCCAGATAAAGCTGTCGTCGCGGATGTCGCCAAAATAATGATTCAGTGTCAGATGCACGTCATGGGCATGGGAGAGCGGAACGACAAGCCTTTCCCCGGCATTGACGGTAAATCGGGTCTGAAGGGACTTCGTCGTGACGAGCGGCGGACAGTTTTCTGTCGCGGTCAGATGACGCCGCGTTTCGTGGTTGTCGCGATCGACAACTTTCAGAAAGAGTTCCGGTTTCCCCGGTAAAAACAACGGATTCTCGCAAGTCGTCCGTATCGACAGCGTTCCGGAATAGGCGTTCCCCTGTTCCGTGGATTGCGTCTCATAGAACATGGCGTATTCGATTTTTTCGCTCAGTTCGATGTTCTGAAGGGGCAAATCGCCGTCCGGATCCATGATGCTGAACTTCCACCGGAAAACATTGCTGTTGAGCTCTTCTTTTGTCGATATGAGCGAAAGCGATTCGATTTGCGGCGAACACGAGCGCGGATTCAGCATGATCCATACGGGATCCGTCTGTTCCCTGTTGTCTTCAAATCCGATGTCGACTTCACAGATACGCGATTTGCCTGGCAGGGATTGCGAAAGGCCCGGGATGCAGCCGGGTTTCAGGCCGAAGTCGATGCGCCACGCATTCTTCATATCAGTGATGTCGGGCTTTTCGAGGTACTTTTCAAACTCTGGCGTGATGCACGAGACGCGGCTGATCACGGGACGGGTAGACGACTGGCCGGATTTGGACGGATATATCCACAGGCTGTTGTGGGCATCGGGAGCGTATTGCGCTTCGTCATATTCCGTCAGCTCGATGTGCTGTGAACTGAACAGGAATTCCGTGTTCGAATGGGTGTGCCGCGTCAGCAGCAGGATCGTGGTGAGGGGAGGAAGCCGACCGGACTGTTCGCGGACGTTCAGATTGAGCGCGATGCTTGAAAAATTGTCCGATATGGACATCGTGAGCAGCGAAAAGCGGAAACTGTACAGACCGGGCGTGCTCAGTTTTTCGATGCTGGTGACTTCGAGGACGCCGGTCATCTGCTGTGTCGAAGGCAGATAGATTTCCCACTGATCGCCGGGACGCGTCATGCTGACATCCTGGACGAACAGCGGCCGAATGACGAACTCCTGGTTTTCGCTTGTGCCAAAACTGAGCTTTGGTTTGATGTTCTGCTGGATTGGATCAAACCAAAGCTGCATTTCGAGGACGTTGGAAAGCGGGTTCGGCAGATGGCAGATTTGGGTTTCGTCCGAACCGTCGCATGGATAGCGCACGGTGCTGTCGTTGGACCACAGCGCGAGTGTTTTCAGGTCAATGGGATGGAGTTCGTCGGCTTCGAGGATGAACGGAATTTTCTGAGATGGTGCGATCAGATCCGAGAATTCGAGTTCAAATGTCGATGTCCCGAACTGGCTCCATGACGGGGACAGCTCGAAGGTTCCGTTTGTGGATTGGATGGGGGCTCCCGATGGCTGGTGCAGCGTGTAACGGATGACATCGGCATCGTCATCGGTTGCCATGACCTGGAGAATCAGTTTGTCGGACACGCCGGTTTTAATCGTCTGGCCCGGAAGGACGTGGAATATTTCGCCGCGGGTATGGTTCATCAGACGTGTGAGAAGGAGGTGCGGCGGGCTGTTTTTTCTCGACACGAGCACGCGGATGCGCTGTTCGTCGCGGCTTGACGGCGGCCCGTCGGAGATGCACTGGATCGTCAGTTCGTAGTTTTTCCCATGCCGGAGGCCGTCTTCGAAGGCAGGCGTCCAGCGGATTTCGCCGGGACACGATGGATCGTCTATCGATCGCGCACACGGTTCAAGGCTTTGAAGAACATCGTCGAATGAACAGCTGTCGGCAACACACGATTCCGTGGCGAGGTGAATTTCGGCGCGAACATTACGCCCGCCTTTGCACAAAGGAATGACGAGTTCTTCGCCAACGGACACTCGGAATTCCGTGATATTTTGCCCGCGTCCGGCAAACTCTACCGGCGGACCGCCCAATACATAGAGAAGGCAGAAGATGAATCCCACCGCAAAAAATATCGTGGCAAATCCGAATGTCGCGATCGTCGTCGGTTTCAGGTGCGATATCGGAAATTCGCTGTATTCCGATACCGGAAATGAAAAGATCGCCGCTTTTCGGAAAATATCGCGGTTCTCAAGCCGGTACTGGAATCCCCCTTCAAAACTGTGTATGCGCTGTTTGATGCCGCGAATGCCCATGCCGTATTCGTTCGTCGAGGGCATTTTTTCGGACTGGTCGTAAACTTTGAAAAGCAGCGATGACGTGCCCGTGAATTCATCCGTGTCGAGTTCGACGCTGACCCCCGCTTTTTCACCTGTTTCCAGCGCATTGTCGATCAGGCGCGTCAGGAACATCGTGATCGTTCCCTCTGCGGCGGGGCACAGAAACTGTTTCGGGGGAATGCTGTAAATCGTGATGTTTTCGTGAAGATTTGCCCGCCGCATCTGGGAGGCCGCCGCATCCACTGCCTTTGAGACGATCCGCGATGGCTCGATGACCATGCGGCAGGCATCGACGAGCGCCAGAACCTGCGGATAGAGCTCGACACATTCCTCGAATTTCAGGTGCATGATGCGTTCGAGAAATTCCGTTCGCGACCCTTCGCGATCGACATACCCCATGATCAGGCTGCGCAGATGCATTAATTCGCGGAATGTTTTGGAAAACATCGGATCGAGCGGCGGTGCGGCCGTGTCGATGCTCGTATGGTGGTATATGTCCAGAAAACAGTCTTTCGAGCGCGTCCACAGGCGCTCTTCCGCATTCAGCTTGATGCCGCAGAGCCGGAAGATTTCCGCGCTGGTGCTTTCTGCGCGTTCTTTCGAAAGCGCATGAATCGTCTTGCCGTCGTCCGTTTCCTGGCGAAGTTCCTGAATGAGGCTTGCCAGACCCAAAAGGCGGTGCTTCAAAACGTCGTGGGCAAAAACTTCAAGGCGTTTGCGAATATGGATGAGCCGTTCTGCCGAAAATTCATCCGACTTATGGCGCGTTTTCTCTATCCACTCCGACAGCGTGCGGCCGTAAAAACGTCCCAGGTGCGAATAAATGATCACCTGGATGGCACCAAAAGTGACTGTGCCAACGAGTGCGGAGATATAGGCAAAACTGAACATGAATACATCCTCAAAACACTGGACATTCTCGCGTAACGCGCTAAAAGCCCGCTCGGTGTCATGTACCTGGCACCCTTTTAAGACATCATACGGATTAAATATATATGAAATTCGGCATTTTATCGGATACACATGGCTGGCTGCATCCCGGATTGAGAGAAGCCTTTGCCGGTGTCGATTATATCATTCACGCGGGCGATATCGGGCATACCTCGGTTCTGCAAATGCTTGAAAACATTGCGCCTGTCGTTGCCGTGCGTGGCAATATCGATGGCGAGGAGTTTTTTGAACTGCCCAAATTGGAACATCGGGTTCTCGACGGCATTGCGGTGACAGTGACGCATAACGCGGGCGACATCGTGCATCCCGCACGTGACCTGAAATCCAGAATCATTGCGGAACCTACGCAGATTCTCGTTTCCGGGCATTATCACGGTTACTGGTGTACAAAGCTCGACTGCGAATACGGCCCTGTCCTCTGGATCAGCCCGGGCGCGGCCGGAAATGCCGGGCATCATGCGGAACGTCTGGCGCTTATCCTTTCATTCCCCGATAAAGACTCGCGTTCCGGTGATATCTTCGCCGATGCAAAGCTCGAAAAAGTCAACCTCGGGCCCCGTGAATACGCCTGGTAATGGGATGGCTGACCTCACCCCGCCCGCGTTGCGGGCTCCCCTCTCCCATTGGGCGAGGGGATTTGGGTTCGCTTACGCTCACCCTTTTGCAACACATAAGATTTTTGTACTTTTTACATAGACTTTACGTACCTGTAATTTGATTGCTAAGAGAAATCATAGCACGCGTCACCAGGTCTGAACGGTGTCATGGCATCCAAAAAAGTATCGCAGCGCGTATGCAATAGCGCTGCTGGCACGCTGTATGTCAATAGGCGTGCCGACAATCACACGAAAACCTAATAACGTCTTACACTTGAGCGCTTCGTTGCGCCCTTACATTTGCACATGAAAACAATCCTGATTACGGCCGGAATGCTCGTCCTGAGCAATATTTTTATGACGATTGCATGGTATGGCCATCTTAAAAATCTGTCGAGCAAACCCTGGATTATTGCGGCTTTGGTGAGCTGGGGCATCGCGCTTTTTGAATACCTTTTGCAGGTGCCCGCAAACCGCATCGGCAATACCGTGATGACGATTCCGCAGCTGAAAATCATGCAGGAAGCCATTGCGCTGACCGTCTTCATTCCCGTCTCGATTTTCGTTCTGAAAGAGAAAATCACGCTCGATTATTTCTTTGCCATGCTGTGCATTCTTGCCGCGGTGTTCTTTATTTTCCGTGCGAAGCTCTTTGGCGCGTAAGAATAGCTCCTGGCCTCTCATCCTTCATTCAAATCGGACATCCGATAATTGAAGTTTGGGTGAAAGTGTGCGAAACTTTTTTAAAAGTGTTTTGACTGCACACGGAGGTAGGAAATGGCACAGGAACAACGGTTTGAACTTGTCAGCACTCTTGGGCGCGGCGGGATGGCGGAAGTCTTTCTCGGCTGGATGCACTCGGTGGGCGGGCTTCGACGAAAAGTTGCCATCAAGCGTATTCTTCCCGAACTCATCCAGAAACAGAGCAAGCTCTTCCAGCAGATGTTTGTCGATGAGGCAAGGCTCGCGTTTCAGCTCGAGCACGACAATATCGTGCGCGTTTACGACGTCGGCCAGACGGCAAACACTTTCTTTATCGTCATGGAATATATCGAGGGGTTCGATCTCAAGACGATTATGGAAAAGCTCCGTGACAGCGGTACCATTTTCCCCCTCGGCGTTGCGCTTTACATCACGCTTCAGGTCTGCTCGGGCCTCGGTTACGCTCATACGCTGACCGATGAGGAGGGCAAGCCGCTAGGCCTGATTCACAACGATATTTCGCCTCCCAATATCCTGATCGGGCGTCATGGTGAAGTCAAGGTGGCAGATTTCGGCCTTTCCGATGCCCGTTCGAATGACGTGGCGACGCCGGATGGCATGATCAAGGGCAAGTTTGCCTATATCTCTCCCGAGGGCACCAAGTGCGCGGCACGCATTTCCACGCGCAGCGACATCTTCTCCATCGGTATCTGCCTGTGGGAGATGCTGGCCGGGACGCGTCTGTTCCAGCGCGATACGGACACGGATACATTCAAGGCCGTCAGGGAATGTAAAATCCCCGATCTCCGCAATTACCGCGACGACATTCCGGTGGAACTCATCCGCGTCATCAACAAGGTTTTGACGCCGAATCCCGATGAACGTTATCAGACTTGCGAGGAGCTTTATCTCGACATCGCGTCGCTGGCGACGGCAAGAAACATCCCGCTCAACCGCTATGATCTCAGCTGGCTCGTCAACGATCTCGCGAACAATGCCTGGAAGGATTTCGTCGGCGAACGCGTTTCTGCTGATGTCCAGAAATCCCTTGAGGATGAGCTCGGCGGCATGCTTCCACCGGGCGATGCCGAAATCCTGGCTGAAATCGTGACGGGTATTTCCGAGGCTCAGGAAGTTGAAAAAAATATCCGCGCCCAGCGCAAAAACGCCAACTGGATCGAGGACGTTTTCAACGATGTCGGCTTCGAGGAAGGCGAGGTCAAGTTCGCCGAAAAGAAGAAAGAGATCGAAATGGATTTCAACGAGGATCCGACGCTTGCGAAGGTCGCGCCTGCCGAGCCGAAACATGCCGATGATCAGCCGAAGCCCGTCGAGAAGAAAACAGAGGTGAGTTCCTCGAAGCTCACGATCACGACGCCGACGCGCGATCTCAATGACAGGCTTCCGTCCGCAAAATCCAATATTTGTTCGAGATCCTCGGTGAATTCGGTGGGGTTTTCTGGAATGGCGGCTGTCGGTATCGCCGCTTCGGGTTTGGTCATCGGGATCATCATTGCGGTTGTCGTCGTCATGCTCGTTCTGAATTGATGTTTGATGCGCGGCTATCGGCCATTTGCCGATACGCCACGCCGCTCGCCTATGTGCCTGCGGCGCATACGGCTCGCGGTGGTTGGTATCTGAACGGTCAGACAAAAAAATTCAAAATTTAACCTCTAATTGTGGCAAGCTGGCTCGGAAAATTATAAACTGATTAAATGTGTGTTCAGATTCTTGTTCTGAACCAATGGAGTCAGCATGCATAAGTTTTTAAATACAGTGGCTTTCTGTGCCTGTACGTTGTTAGGCGTATGTGCGTCGGCGCAGGAAATTGAGGGCGGTGATTCGACCGCCACGGATACACAGGTTGCGGCGGAACCGGTGGCGGATGCCGGTGCGTCTGGCGAAGCCGCCGTTGCGGATGGTGCGGTCGATGCGACGGCCGGAGAAGACGGCACTTTGGCAGAAGAGGGCGGGATAGTAGAGCCTGAACCCGTTCCCGTGGTCGATGAGAAGGCTGAAAAAGCCAGAAAGGATGCGGAACTCGTCCAGCAGTTGCACGATGTCAGTGCCAACCTCGATACGCTCAAGGAAGATACATTCGCGACCAAGAGCAGGCTTTTGTTGCTCCGCGAAGAAATTCTCCAGCGAGCCGTGACGGGAAGCCATCTGCTCATTCACCACAAGGATGATTTTGGCGGCCAGTATGAACTGACACAGATTCATTACGCCATCGACAGAACGACGATCTTCACCAAGCAGGATTCCAATGGAATCAAGCTGGACGAAGAGGAAATCATTTACGACGAGATCATCGCTTCCGGTGCGCATCAGCTCAGCGTGCTCTATGTCTTTAAAGGGAAGAAGTGGGGTATTTTTACGTATATGACGGATTATACGTTCCGCGTCGAATCGGGGTATGATTTCGTTATCGATGACGGGAATGCGGCGGAACTCACCATTGTTGCGTCCGAAGACGGGGACTTCTTTACGGCCTATGAAGACCGTCCCACGGTGAAATACGAGTATCAGCAGGGTGAATACGATCTTTTGAAGAATTACAAGTCTGCGGGGGATGCGGACGACGTTACAACGGCTAACACCAAATCGGACAAATAATCCATGAAATATCTGATGACTTGGCTGTGCGCTGGCTTGCTGGCGCTTGCTTCCGGAAATGCTCTTGCCGGGCCTGCCGATACGCTCAATGACCTTACCCAGCAGATGGAGACGCTTGAGGGGGATTTTTCGCATTACAGCGGTGGGCTTGTTAAATCGCTTGACGAGCGCCTTCAGAACGGCATTGTTCTGCAGGGTTCGGGCGATCACATGCGGGCAGAATATATCTTTATGGACATCGTCGCGCACGAAGAGTGGCGCGGAAAACCTGGCTTCCAGACTGCCGAATACCTCCTCGCGAACTCGCTCTACGAGGACGGGTATTACAGACTGAGCCAGAAATATCTCATCGATCTGCTCAAGACCGGTGTCGGTTCTGAACGAACCAATGGCGTGGTTCTTCTCCTCCAGGTCGCGCAGAAAACCGGTGACTGGACCGAAGTCAACGAGGCGCTGGCGAATGTCTCTGATTTTGCGAATGCACCGGCCTATCTCTATATCATGGGCCGCGCCATGTTCCTTCAGGGCGATTACGAAACCGCCCGTACCTGCCTGAATGCCGTCAAAAACGATGATGAATGGGCCGTCAAGGCCACGTATTTGCTGGGCGTGCTCGACTGCATCGATGGCAACTTCGATTCCGCGCTCATCCGCTTTGAGAATGTCAGCAACGACACCCACAAATATCACGGCAGTCAGGATGTCAAGGAACTGGCCATACTCGCCAGAGCCCGTGTTTATTACGAACAGACGCAGTGGAGCAAATCGCTCGAATGCTATCAGATGATTTCGGAAGATAGCAAATACTTCGCCGATGTCCTCTATGAGCTGGGCTGGACGCATATCAGGAACGAGGATTATCAGGCCGCGCAGCAAAAGTTCGAGCTCCTGATTCTCTCCTATCCCGATGATCGCCGGGTCGTCGAGTCGCGACGCCTGCTCGCCGATTTGAAACGGGAACTCGGAGAGTTCGATGATGCCATGGTTTCATACCAGAAAATCGTCGATGAATTTGAGCCCGTCATGACCGAAATGGAGAGAGAGGCCGATCAGCTCGATTATCGGAAGGTCGAATTCCAGCGCTCGATCGAAAGCGAACAGTATGATGATGTCCAGATCGTTCCTGAAAGGGCGAAAGGTCTCGTTGCCGTCGGTTCCGACGTCACCCGCGTCCAGAACATGATCGGGGATCTGATCGAAAGCGATGCCAATACATCCGAATCGGATGACATCGTTGCCGAAATCAATGCTGCGCTCCAGTCGGACACGAGTGTTCGGTACCTTCCCGAATTTCAGAAATATACCCATGAGGCCGACAATATTCTCATCAACGCGCTTCTCGTAGGCTACGATTTTACGAGGGATTATGACAAGGTTGGTTCAACCCTCGATTCGCTGATTGGCAGCGTCAGGAATCTCCCCCGAACATCGCAGGAAAGAGATGTCTACAGCTCCATCCTTTCAAGGGAAAGAGATGATCGCGAGGTTCGGTATCTGCGTGCGCGGCTTGAAATCGACAGCCTCAGACATAAGCTGAGAATCCTCAAATCGTGGATGAACAGCGGACGGACGAGCTCGCTTTCCGAGGAAGAAGTGAGCGAGTTGACGATGCAGATTCATGGCATTGAGAACCGTATAAGGGAGCTGAAGCCAAAACAGGAACGCATCGAGCAGAACATGAGACAGGTCAGATCATTCCTGCGAACGGGGAGTTCCGATGTCGAGACCGAACGGCAGAAAGTCGATGAGTTCAGACAGGAACTTCTTCGTACCTGGCAGAACACGAGTGCGAAATCGAGTGAGTACCATCAGCTCATTGCACAGGAAAAGGCACTTCTGGACAGACTTGACCGCTTTGACGCCAATGTCGAAGAAAGCATTCGGGTGCGCGTGAATGATTTCAGGGCGCGGCTTGAACGCGAGTCGGTGTTGCTCGAGGCCGAAAAAGAACGCTATGTGTCGATGAAATCCGATGTCGGTATGGCGGCGGGCGAAATTTCCGCACGTTACTGGCAGTCCGTGTTCGAGCAGATTCGAGACATGGTTCTGACTGCCGACCTCGGCATGGTGGATATCGCCTGGCTGAAGAAAGATGCGCGAAGCAAGGAACTCGCACAGGCTATGGAAGATCGTAAAAAAGAGCGTGAAGAGCTCGAAAATGATTTTAAACAATTTCTCAAGGAATCCGGTCAGGAATGATTGAGATTGCTTCGACGGGGAATTGATCGTGATTCATGAGATAAAAAGAACAAAACATATTGCAACGCTGTGTCTGGCCTGTCTGATGCTGTGGGAACCTGCATTCTCGTTTGCAGACGAAGTCGCCGACACGGGTGAAGTTGAAAGCAGTACCAACGTCGATGAAAGCAGCCTCGCGGGCAATGAAGCGGCCGAAGCCGATTCTGCTGCCGCTGAAGGCTCTGCCGCCGATGAAGGCTCTGCCGAAGAGAACAGCGCCGACGAGGCGAGCGGATCTGAAGCCGACAATCGCGATGTCTATAAAAGCTATAAAAGAGCTGCCGATCGTTACAAGAAGGAAATCAACTCGTACCGGGTTGACCTGAAGCACACGGTGATGACGGAGTATCAGCAGAAGCTTTCCAGCGTCGATGAGAAGTATGCGGAAAAAATCGCTTCGCTTCGCGCTGAAGAGTCGTTGATTCGAACCAACGTGATCAAGCGTATGGAAGCCTTCCTGGCGCGTTATGGCGAGACGCATCCGAGTTCTGCCGATATCCTTTTCAGGTTGGCTCGCCTTTATTATGAGAAATCGGACGAGGAATATCTGGCCGACATGAGCGGGACGCAGGAACATCCCGATTTCACCCCGACTTTGGCCTGGCTCGACAAGCTGCAGAGGAACTTCCCCGACTACAATCAGATGGACAGCGTCCTCTATCTGCGCGGCTATTGCCTTGGGCAAATGGAACGCAACGAGGAATCCCGCGATGCCTTCATGACGCTGATTGCGGCCTATCCCGACAGTCCGAGAAGGGCCGAAGTCCTTACGCGCATCGGTGAATACTACTTCTCGAAGTCGCAGGACGCCATCCTCGGTCTCGGTGGCGAGATCCTTTGGGATGAAGCGCTCAAATATTACAACGAAGCTGTCGCTCTCGGCCCCGATACTTCGGTTTATGACCGTGCGCTCTATCGTAAGGCATGGACGGAATACTACACCGAAGATTACGACGGTATGATCCGCGACTTTATTGCCCTCGTGGGATACGCGGACAAGGCTGAAAACGGCAGTGCCCTCCGAACCGAAGCCATCGACTTCATGGCGGCAGCACTCGCCGAAGAAGACTGGGATCTGTCCGATGATGTCACGATCGATCCCGATTTCGGTATGAAACGTTTCGACAAGTACCTCAATAATGGCGAGCCTTTCGAAGCGGAAGTTCTGCGCAAGTTTGCCGATACGTTGATGGAACAGACCCGGTTTGAACATGCCGCTGATGCGTATAAGGCTTATATCGAACGCAGTAAATGCGCTCCGGATATGCCCGAGGTCATCCGTGTCTATGTTGCGGCTCTGACGCAGTCTAACCGTCTCGATGCCGCTGCTGAGGAACAGGGACGTATCGAGTCCCGAATCGGCGTCGACACCGAGTGGTATCGATGCCAGGAAAGGAATGGCAACACGGAGGCGATTGCCGCCGCCGATGCCGCATCACAACAGGCGCTCCGGAACTCCATCATGGCGTATCACGACAGGGTGCTCCGTGCCGAGGAAACCGTCCATCAGCTCGAAGAAACGCTTGATAATCCGAAAGCTACCGAAGCGCAGAAAATTTTGGCCGAGCAGGAACTCGACAATGCCAAGAAGTCGCTGTCCACGGCCAACGCCGAACTCGCGGAAATCACGGCGACGTTTATCAAGCGCTATCCGGATGACGAGGAAAATTACAGCTACCGGTATTTGCTAGGTCAGTCTTATTACTATTCAGGGCAGTACACGAAGTCGATCGATGCCTTCATGCAGATTCGCGATATCGAGAACTCGCGTTTCCAGGCCGATGCGGCTCGTTATGTTGCCGATGCCTGGGAATATATCATCACCGATCGTGCGCAACGCGACGACGATTACGTCCTCGCGTTACCGCTCCCGCAGCTGCTCGATCGCGTCAATACCCGCAAAATGTCGCTTCACGATGCCCCGATGAGCCTCCTGCTGTCGAATGCCATTACGTCTGCGACAAAAGAACAAATCGATGCCGAAATCGAAACGCGAAAGGGCGGTTCCGTGGCCAAAAAGATTCCGGACGACGTCCTCAAGCTCGTCGAAGCCCGCGAGGTGTTCAGCGATATCGAGACGAAGATGGGCAAATCGGAAGAAGAGAATGCACTCGCGCCGCAGTATCGCTATGACAATGCGATGATTTATTACAATTACGGCAATTTCGAGGAAGCCGAAAAACGTTTCTCCGCGATCATCGACAAGTCGCCGAGTTCGCAGCATGCCTCGAGTGCCGCCGATATCATCATTGCGGAATACGAACTCAAGGGCGATCTCGACAAGGTGGCCGAACTCTCCGATATGTATGCGGCCATGCAGCTCGGCAGCGCCAGTTCGGACGACATCGTCAATTCGCGCTTCAAGGATAAGAAATACAACGCATTGTTCAAAAAGGCGTTCAAGCTCTTCGACGACAAGCATTACCTCGAAGCGGCGGCCGAGTTTATCCACATCATCGACGAAAACCCGACGTTCGAACACAACAACCGCGCATTGTATAATGCCGCCTATGCTTACGAGCAGATGAAGCATTACGACAGCGCCATGCAGCTCTATCGTCGCGTTCTGAATGAGTATGGTGAGACCGAGGAAGCCGTGAACGCGCTATATCGAATCGGCGTGAACGCGGAAAAATTCTTCGATTTCGATACCGCAGTCGACAGCTTCATGTCGCTGTATAACAACAAGAAGCCGCTCTATCAGGGCTTTAAATACCGCGTGAATGCGCTCCGGAATGCGGCGAAGATCAAAATCCTCATCGAGGACAAGAAAGGGGCTGCGCAGTTGCTCGAGCGTTACCATAAGGACTTCCCGGGGCAGTCGGATGCGCCGCAGTTTCTGTATGAGGCCGGGCGTCAGTACGCAGAACTCGGTTTGTTCAAAGAGGCGACAAAGATCTTTACCGAGTTCAGGAAAAAATATTCATCCGATCCCAGTATGCGTGCGTATGTCATTGCTTCGTATGTCATCGAGGCAGACCACTTCAGGGAGTCGCGTAAGATCAGCGATGCCCGGACGTATTACGAAACGGCGCGTGCACTTTATCAGAATGCGCCTTCGAGCGCAGGCTCCATCGGGCGCGACAATGCCGCAAAGGCTGCTTTTGCTCTGAGCGATCTCGATTACGAAGAGTGGAAGAAAGTCAAGTTCAAGGGCAAGATGCAGGTCATGATCAATCAGCTCAAGGAGCACATGGCCGAGATGAAGCGCATTGCCAACCAGTTCGCGCAGGTTATGACGTACAACAGCCCGGTTTGGGGTATTGCATCGCGCTATGCCATTGCCCGCATGATGCACGAGCTCGTCAACGAACTCGAAGACATCGAACGCCCGACCGATGTCCGCAACGGGAGCGACCAGCATCTCGCCTTCCTCGCTTCGATGAGCGACATGGGAACCGGCACGCGTGACGAGGCCATCAAGATGTATCAGAATGCCATTGATGCATCGAAAATGGCCGGTATCAGTATGGAATGGACGCAGAAGAGCGTCGACGGCCTGAAACAGCTCGATCGTACCGCCAGCAGCCGCGAAAGACTTGCGCAGATGGAAGACACGCACAGTTCGTATTCTCTCGTGACGCCTTCAGAGTTCAAGCGACAGGAAGAAGAAAAAGCCGAAGCCGAAGCTGCCGCCAAAGCCGAGGCCGAAGCCGCTCTCAAGGCCAGCGAAGAAGGAGATAAATGATGTTCAATACAAAACATCTGATAACGGTTATCCTGAGCCTGGCACTCTCGTTTTCGGCGTTTGCCTGCAGCAAGGATAAGAAAGAAACCAATACGGCTGCTTCTCATACTTCTTCGACATCCGACGATTCTGGCAAGACAACTGACAAATCCAGCGCCAAGAAAAAGGATGCCAAATCCAGTGAATCATCAGGCTCGTTCAATGTGGATTCGAGCAGCAATAATACGGCGCAGCCGCAGCAGGACTTTAAGAAACTCGGCCAGCAGATTGCCCGGACGAAGTTCGATTACAACGCCATCGACGCATCGGCCAAAGATGTCGAGGCCGCGCTCGAAACGGCTAAAAAAGGCAATGTTTCCACGGCTATCACGTCGCTTAAATCGGTGACGGACAAGAACCCGAAAGCGTTTCTCGGCTTTTATAATCTGGGCGTTCTCTATGAACGACAGCTTTTCACGTCAAAAGCAAAGGAAGCATACGAGAATGCGCTCAAAGCCGAGCCGCGTTTTACGCAGGCCCTTATTCAGCTCGTGCGCCTGAACGTCCGAAACGGCAACAAAAGCGAGGCTATCAGCGTCGCAAACCGTTACATTTCGGCGAATCCCGGCGTGTTTGAACATAACTATGCGAAGCTCGAGGCACTGATTGCAAACGGTCAGTACGATGAATCGATTGCGCTCGTGCGCGTACTGTTAAAACGGGACGAGGCAAACGCCAAACTTCGATATTATCTCGCGCTTGCCGAGTTTCACAAGAAGCGATATCGGCTGGCCGAGTTCATGGTCAACGAATCGCTCGAAATCGACAATGACGATTTCGAGGCGTTGTTCCTGCTCGCCCGCATTCACGATGTGCTGAGCGAAGAAGATGTTGCGCTGATTCCGGGCGTGGCCTCGACGCTTGATCGCGTGCTCGAACTCAATCCTGATCATGTCGAGGCGCTTTGGCGTCGCGGCGTGATTTATTACGAGGCGAGCAATTATACGAAAGCCGAGGAATTCTTCCGGCACGTGATAGAGCTCAATCCGTCCATCGTGGGTGCGTATATCGATTTGGCGAACACGCTCAAAACGCAGAACAAGGGGCCGGAGGCCGAGCAGCTTCTGAACAAGGCGAAAACGCTCGATCCGCGCAACGGCCTTGTCGATTTCGCGATGGGTACGCTTTATCTGAACTTCGAGCTCATCGAGCTTCCTGGCATGGACAACATGGCGCGTCTGAAGAAAGCCAAGACGTGTTTTGAAACGGCGCAGGCGAACTGGACGTCGAAAGACGACAAGGACCTTGCCAAAGGCTATATCCGGACGACGGATGACGCGATCGAGACGTTGGAAGTCATGCTTGCCAACGAGGCTTTCCTCCGTTCGACATCCTCGGATGATTCGGAGGGCGGCGATGATTCGCCCAAGACGGACGACAATTCCGGTTCCGACGACAAGAGCGGCTCTGATACAGGACGACAGTTCCTGGTGGATTAAAGCAATGAAACAGATATTTTTCATCGTAGTGGCGATGCTGGTGCTGATTCCGTCCGTGTGCTTTGCGCAGGACGAGCAGCAGGAAGCCAAGCAGAGCGACAAGAATATTGCCCCCGTTGCGTTTGAACTCGACGAGGAAAAGCTCGAGATCGAAGCCGACATTCCGTCGGTCGATCTGATCATTTCGTTCAAGGAGATTCAGGAACGCGATAACTCGATGAAGGCCTCATTCCTCAATGAAATCGTTGACAGTGCTAAGGATGAGCCGTTTTGAGGCGCTGGCTATCTCGCTTTGCTCGATACGCCATCGCCATCCGGCTATCTCGCTTTGGGGCTGAAGCCCCTGCGCTCAATACGCCGGATTTCTGTTTTGGGGGACCGTTCTGTTGAGCTGGTTTGGAAGTGGCGAGCAGTGATTTGAGGGGCTGGTTCATTCCCAAAAAAGGAGGCCGCGCGTATGCAATAGCGCGGCCGGCACGCCGTATGCCAATAGGCGTGCCGACAAGAAAACAGCCCGGCTGAACAGGTGTTGAAGCGCGTGGGGTTTCATGTTGCAAACGACAGCTTGTTTGTGTTAGAATGTATGAGCAATCTGTGCATAGTGCACTCATTTTTGTTTTCCGGAGGACTGAATGCGTACAATTGAAGATGTTGAACGTTACCTGCTTGAACTCGACACACCGTATGAAGTGTTGGACGAAGGCATCTACAGACTGATCGATGATTTGCCCGAAATCGATGACATCATCGTTCTCGTAACCCCGCCGCTCGTTATTTTCAGCGTTCGTCTGATGAAAGTTCCAACCAAACGGAGAGAAGAATTCTTCCAGAAACTTCTTGAGCTGAATGCGACCTCCTTGGTTGCCGGTGCATACGGAATCGATGGAGACGATGTCATTCTGACCGATACACTTCAGCTTGAAAACCTTGATTTCAATGAATTCCAGGCTTCGATTGAATCCCTTGCTCTCGCGATTCACGATCACTACGATACGCTCGCCGAATATGCGGATAGCGCTGCTAATTGATTTTCTAAACCTATAGGAGAAATATTATGGGAATTTTCGGACGTATTTCCTCACTTTTCAAATCCGAAGCGAATGCCGCAATTGATAAGCTTGAAGATCCCGAGAAGATGTTGAATCAGACGATTCGCGACATGACCGAACAGCTGAACCAGGCCAAATCGCAGATCGCTGAAAGCATTGCATACGAAAAGAGACTGAAGATTCAGTATGACAAGGCTCTTGAACGTGCAAAAGAATGGGAAAATAAGGCGATGATGGCTGTCAATGCCGGCCGTGATGATCTCGCGACGGAAGCTCTCGGCCGCCAGGCTGAAGCCCAGAAAGAAGCGGATCAGCTTCGCGTTCAGTGGGAAGCCCAGAAGAGAGGCTGTGACAAACTGAAAGAACAGCTCAAGAACATGAACAACAAGATCGAGGAAGCCAAGCGTAAAAAAGGCCTTCTCGTTGCACAGTGCAAACGTGCTGAAGCCAGCAAGACGATTCACAACACGCTCGCTGGTATGAACGATTCCCAGGCATTTGCGACGTTCGATCGCATGGCTGAAAAAGTGGAACAGATGGAATCCGAGGCTCAGGCCAGCGAAGAACTCGCCTGCGAATACAGCGTGGGTGCTGGTGATTCTCTCGAAAACGAAATCAACAAACTGCAGCCGACCGTGAGCAATAACGACGCGCTCGCCGCACTCAAGGCCAAGATGGGCAAAACCGCAGCCGCACCTGCTGCTCCCGCACAGACCACGACGACCGTCACGATTACCACAAACGGCGAAACAGCATACAACAACCAGTACAACAATGCCGCAGCCAACAAACTCGCGCACGCCAACAGCTGGGATGACCTGTAAGATTTAGTTCTTCCGTATTGCCCGTGTCGGGATATTTCCCTGCACGGGTTTTTTTTTGGCCTCACCCCCCTGCCCCCTCTCCAAAGGAGAGGGGGAGAAATAATTGGGTTACATCGCTTTTACCCGGCGCGCTCACCCCGAGCTGAGACATTGCGCTTTTAAATTGTTTGGTTGTGCAACAAGCAGAAACTTGTTTTCGTGGATGCGAAACTTGAGTTAATGCGATATATTGAGGCGTTTGACGTCTTTATAAAGATATAATCTAGTTTTAAGGTATTCGCATGGATCTCGTTCAGAAAGAGTTGACAAGTCGCATTAGGCAGAGTTCGGGTTTCATCACGTCCATGAAAGCTGAAATATCGCGGGTCATCGTCGGTCAGGATCACATGGTCGACTGCGCGATTATTGCGCTGTTGACGGGTGGGCATATCCTGCTCGAAGGCGTTCCGGGGCTGGCCAAAACCCTGTTGTGCAATACCCTGGCAAAGACGGTCGACTGCCAGTTCAAACGCATTCAGTTTACGCCCGATCTGCTGCCGGCAGATTTGATCGGGTCGATGGCTTACCGCCAGCAGGATGGGACATTTTATGCTCGCAAGGGACCCATCTTTGCGAATCTCGTGCTCGCAGACGAAATCAACCGTGCGCCGGCCAAGGTTCAGTCCGCATTGCTCGAGGCCATGCAGGAAAAACAGGTGACGATTGGCGACCAGACGTATCCGCTGCCGCGTCCGTTTTTGGTCATCGCCACGCAGAACCCGATCGATCAGGAAGGCACGTACCCGTTGCCCGAAGCGCAAATCGACCGATTCATGATGAAAGTCGTCGTCGATTATCCTTCGTTTGAAGAAGAACGACAGATCCTGAGCCGCATGACTTCGTCGCAGCAATATACGGCACGCATGATCGTTCCGGCGAGCAGCATTATCTCGTCTTCGTCTGTCGTGGAATCGATATATATCGATGAACGCATCCAGAATTACATCGTCGGAATTGTCTATGCGACGCGGCATCCTGAATCGTGCGGCCTCAATGATTTGAGCAAGTACATTGCACGTGGTGCGGGGCCTCGTGGTACGCTTTCGCTGGCGACAGCCGCCCGTGGCCTGGCGTTTATGAACACGTCCTCGTTCGTGGGAGATGAAGAAGTCAAGGCACTGGCCGTCGAAGTTCTTCAGCATAGAATCGCCCTCACGTATGAAGCCGAAGCCGACGGCGTGACCTCGGTCGATATCATTCAGGCCATTCTTTCCCGGGTTAAAGCGCCGTAATTGACCTCACCCCGCCCGCGTTGCGGGCCCCCCTCTCCCATCGGGAGAGGGGATTTGGGTTCGCTTACGCTCACCCGTTAC
>JAZODZ010000458.1:0-7943 GCA_045597285.1 Myxococcota bacterium | reverse complement strand
TTGGTTCTGTAAACAAGCCTGGAATCATTGTGATGTCCCGTGGCTATATTCAGGCTGTCACAATAATTCGAGGCATTCGTTTGGCATTAGAAAATGACTTTGGATGACAAAATGTCCCTTCCTTAGCCCAATGGGAGAGGGAAATGGGTATGCTCATCTGCCCCTGCCACGTCCCACGGCGATGCTGAACTGTTCCTTCATCACATCGCGATCACGAATTTCTCACAATTGCTCGTTCTTCCTCCGTCAGCCCATATAAATCATACACGAGTTCGTCGATTTTGCGGTCATTCTCCGCAATTTCTGTACATAACCGTGTGCAGTCCTGACGATAGCAGTCAAAATACTCTTCCCATTCATCCTGTTCGCGAAGAGAAAGCTTGATCTTTGCTTCTTCAATTCTGACATAAATACATTGAAATCGTATTTATAGAACTCGCCCAGTTTTTCGGTGATCTTGCTCACACCAAGAGTCGATTGCACACGATTTAGGAACTTTTGCGCGTATGCCTGGAGCTTTTCGTTAGCAGCAAGTTGCGCATCGCCAAGGTCAATGAGTGGCTGTTGCCGTGACAAATCAGGTAAACGAATAGGAATGCGATCCGTAACAACACTGTCAAAATGCATCGTTCGGATAGCGCATCCAAAAATATATCGGTAAACATACCATGACATCAGACGAGAATTGAGAATACATAGAATGAATTTATGATTAATATTTGGGGAAAACACTAACTGATTAACAGTGTCTACAATACAGTATTGGTTATTCTGTGGAAGTGTTGTCGAAATAATTTTAATATGCGGTCTCGGATTTTCAATATATGCAATGATATTCTGTGCCAGTATGGAATTTGACTGAATCAATCCATTGTCTTTTGCAATACGTTTGTCGACATAACCTTTTATATCATAAACACCATATCGAATAAGCTGTCCTCCACCAATGACAGCAATGTCTTTTGGCGTTTCTGAAATATATTTTTGATACATTCCGCCCCTTCGGTTGGAACATATCTCTTTCATCATACAGCTATTGTTTATAATTTTTGTTGCAATACTCAGTGCTTGTTCTGTAATTTGATTTAAAATAAGGCCATATTGCGTACATACTTGCTTATCAATTTTTGAACACAGGACTATTTCAGCTCCGTTTCGATAGGATGAATGATAGTCTGCATGCGTTTCCTTGTCTAGGATTGTAATAACCTGTTCTAATTTTACTTCATTCCATACTTTTTTGCAGTCGACGATGTCCGTAATATACGAAATGAGTAATTCTCTTGTACTCTTCCAGTTCGATGCGTAAAGAAATGGCTTCGGTACAATATAGCCAAGAATGCCACGATTACTGATTAGGTTATGACCTAAAGCCATAAATATACAAGCGGTATCTGTACAGTTCAGATGATAACGATTCTCCAACAGTTTCCGTTCTATATCGGATAATTCAGCTCCATACAGCGGGTTTCCGATGACGACATCGAAACCACCGTTGGCAAAGATTTTGGGGAATTCGTTTTGCCAGTTGAAAGCTTTGTCGCCGGCCACGGCGGGAGCGTCGATGAGGCTGTTGCCGCATTTGATGTTATTGTTCAGCGACGTGAGTTTGCGGCCTCGGCGAGCGGTGTGAAGCCAGAGGGATAGCCGTGCGATTTCGACCGATTCCTCGTTGATATCGACGCCATATAGGTGTCCAATACTTCGGCCAGGCGTTTCTTGGTTTCTTTCTCTTTCTGTGTGTTTCGATAATTGCGTTCGGCATACGTTTCATCGTCGATCCCGAGTTCCTTTTTCTTTTCGGCACACAGACGACCAACCGTGTTTTCGACGATGTATTTCGTGATATAGGATGGCGTATAAAATACGCCGTCTTTCTTGCGTTTGCCGGTATTCTTCGCCTTTTCCTTCGGCTTTTTCTTCGTGGGGGAAGAAGCGCCTATGATTTCGTTCTGAATCTCTTCGATTTCAGTCAGGCTGTGTTCAAAGATGTGGCCGAGGATATCGACAGAAACATCACTCTCAAAGTCGTAGTTAGAGAGCTTCTGCGTTCCGAGCAAAATGTCGTCATCGATGACGAGCGCATCGAGGACTTCATCGGTTTTGAAGAGACCGCCGTTATAGGCAAATACTGTAATTTCGTCGTCCTTATGCCCGATATCGATATAGACGAAATGGCGTTTGAACAAATTGTACAGCGGTTGATAAGCATCCAGGTCTTTGAGCGTTTTCCAGCGAAGGATAATGCTGGCGATGGTGTTTGCCTTGAGCAGGCCGCGATCTTCGCAGAACAGAATAAACAGCAATCGGTCGAGGAGTTTCTGGGTTTTGCGAAAGAGCAACAGTTTGTCAAACCGGCCTTCGTTATGTTCGACGATATTGTTGAACAGATCGCGTTTAAATACTGAATAATCCTTGTAAAAACTGGCCGTAATCTCGGTTTCGTTAGTGAGTGATTCAGCTTCATTGACGACATTCTGTTCGACACTTTGAATATATCTTTTCAATATGCTTTTTTGAAACCTCCAACATAACCATAACTGTTTGCATTCATAAAAAACTTAGGTCGAGGTCACGGATAATATTATTTCGTGCCGGATACATCGGTTTTGAGTATTTTGGTTGGAATATTGGCGGCCGATTTTTTAGGTTTGCGTTTGGGCTTTTGTTTGAGTTTGATTTCGCGAGACCCGCGTCCGAGCCAGACGAAATGCAAAAGCATTAGAATCGGGATGAGGAGATAATTAAACAGCGACACACAGAGAATAAAAAACGGCATATTCTCTTTGGGCGGATACATGATGTGATCGATAAAGGCCCAGCTGCAAAGAACCATGATCCCGATGGTACCGAAGACGTGTAGGCCGGCCATAAAGTTTCTCATGGCACGATACGACGAATGGTAAATGACAATCTGCAGAAAAAGCATGATGGACATGACGATGATGGCCAACGCATAGTTGGGAGACATGATCAGGAAGTGCATCATGCCGGCGCCAAAACCGAGAACACAAAAGAGAATTTCCAGCAGTGTGATGAGCGTCAGCGAGACTCTTCCCGGAACGATGGCTTTATTGCCGGAGATTTCGACGCCTTTCTGGCGAGAGATTTCGACGGAGAGGAGGGCCCTCCTGGCATTGTTGATGTTCTGCTCTTTTTCAGACAAATCTGTCTTATTGGTGTCATCGTCGATGAGCAGTTCGAGTGCGGTTGGATCGCTTAAATCATAAACACCGGAAGTGCGAAACTGGCCGCTTGCATGGGCGGCGGGATCGCTCGAATCAAAGACGCCAGAGGAATGAAACTGGCCGCTTGCATGCGTGCCTGGTTCCTGGGCTGGATAGACATTCGACGTCTTGGCGTTATCCATGACAGCTGGCATACTGACAGCGGGCACACTGTGGCGTTGTGCTGGAGACTCGGCAACACCTGTGCTATCTGGCTGTTTTGGATGCTCGTTCTGGTTAGACATGGACAACTTAATAAAATCTCGGTCAGCCGAATGCAGATTTTGAACACATCGCGGCGATGGTTCTATACACCGCTACGGAAAGATTTCAAACTGTTTAATCGTTAGGGAGCGGATAACCGATGGGGAGGAATAAACCAAAAGCATCGCCGCGCGTATGCCAATAGCGCGGCGGGCACGCCGTATGTCAATAGGCGTGCCGACCATTCAAAACCAGAAACAGCGGTGAGAATAATCGCGTTGAGATGTGAATTACTGATTATCAAATAAGCGAAAACAGGCTATAAGGCCGTGCCCGATTTTGGGATTTAGAAACGGAATAATACATGATCACATCCAATAGGTCACATTCTGGCCTGAAATACCACACCATTATCATCGCGATAACGGGGATATTCGCGATTGCCTGCCTGGTTCTGAGCATTCAGATGCCGCGGCTTCCGTTCGAGACGTCGGTCCAGACGGGACCGAGCGGGAATTCTGTCGTCGTGCGCCGCGTGTTTAATCAGACCGAGGATATTCAGTATGGCGATGTCATTGAGGCTGTCGGCAACAGGCCGGTCCAGTCGAAAGCGGCTTTTCTGAACCAGCTTTTGTTTGAAGATGAATCGGTCGATTTGACGATACGCAGGACGGGGAATCTGTTCCAGCGGCCGCTCATGGCTTCGGATTTTGCGCACGGGGCCCTTCCGGCAGGCGTTCGCGCCACCGACAGACCCGTGCTGATTGCCGACGAAGATGGCAATTATTCGCCGCTTGAAGGCGTCGATTTCGACACGCTGAGATCGATGCTCGAAACGCGTTCCGGCGCGGTTTCGGTCGTTTTCAAACGCCAGGAAGAGATTATCACGACAAGCATTCAGCTTCGCAATGCGGCCGGCCGTACATTCGGGATTTCGTTGATACTGCTCGTTCTCGGCCTGATGGGCGTTCTGGCCTGGAAAACGGCAAATGCGCCGTCAAGAGTCAGTCGAATGGCCGTGTGGACGAATCTTACGACCGGCCTTGCATGTGTCGGGGTTTTGGCACTTGGCCTGTGGAATATCCTCGGCAGTGTTCCCATTCTTCTGATGCTTGGTATTGTTGGACTTACTTTATACAAGGCCGTTAATCTCGATTATCACCTCGTCAATTTTAGCCTGGGCAAAAGGATTGAGCCCTGGATTCGCATTGCTTTGTTTGCCGGCCCCGTTGCCACGCTGATCATCCCCGTGTGGCTGTGTATTTCGGAAATGCCGGTGCTCTGGGGCGGAAATGTCAACATAGATAGCGAGCTGAAATACGATACGTTCGCATTCCTGCCGATGCTTTGGATTGTCGTCTATACGATGATCGATGGCGGGATTATTATGGCCCGTCGCAAAGCTCGCCTGAATCACGGCGTCAGCGTGGCGGAAGGCAGCGTGCTGCTCGCCTGTATGCTGTCGATATTTGTTTTTGCGCTGCTGCGGATCGATCTCATGGGCGCACAGTGGTTCCTGATGGCCGTGATGCTCGTGCAATGCCTGGGCGATATCCTGCCGATTCTTGGAAAACAGCAACCGTTGAATCCCGTTCGCCTCGACAGCGAAGTCTTCTCGATGCAACGCGTCCGCGATATTCTCTTGCGTGCCTCTGAAATCGTCGGCAGCAACTGGCTCATTCAAATCGTCATCGACCGTCCGGCCCCGAAGCACGTCGTTGCCCTCGTGGAATCCGATGATGAAACGGCCCTCAATGGCGTCGCGATGAATGTGCTTTCCAATCCGTGGCGCGATTTTCTCGAGGTTTTCAGAATCGAGGGCGGCTGCATTACGGGTGAAAGACATGAACGCGATGGGCGCGATCCCGTCCAGGGAATTGCGGATCGCCTTGGAATCGTGATTGCCCTTCCGATCGCGGATAACGTCGCGGGAACGACGACGAACATGACATTCCTCGTCAGCGAACAGGGGGAACCCAACCCGGCAAATCCGCCGTCCATCAATCTGTCCCAGAAACAGAAAGACGAACTGTCGGCCCTGATAGATGAACTCACGGCTTGCGGCCCCGCGCTTGTCTATTTGTCCGCTGAAATGAGTCTCGATTACGTCGGCGACGATCTCGACGAAATCATGCGAAAGGCACAGGAAGCCGCTTCTTATGCCCATTCCTTGCGCACGCAGACGCAGCCGCTCAATGCCCATGAAATTCCGCACGGCCTTTTGGATGAAGACGAACTCGACGAAACCTATAACGATGCGCCCATCGTCGTGAAAAATCCTGAACTCGGCGTGGATGAGTTCGACACGAAAGTCTACGAAGAAGAAGTGCTGTTCCTGCGAAGTCAGGTTCAGGCGCTTTATAGCCAGCAGCTCCGCGAATTTTCTTTGTCTGAAATCGAATTTACCGAGTCCCAGCAGGTTGCCTTGTCGGATCTCAAAACGCTCGATCCGCCGATTATTTTTATTGGCGAACCCGGGACTGGAAAACGGCTTCTGGCACTGGCGACGCATCAGGCGCGTTCGGATGGGCCATTCCTCAAGATCGATGCGGCTGAAGTGCCCGAAACGATATTTGCACTCGATATGTTCGGCGACGGCGATGAACCCGGCCTGATCAAAAGCGCAGCCGGTGGCGGGCTTTTAATTCAGAATGTCGACAGGCTTTCTGATTCGCTGCTCAACGAACTCCTCGATGCCGTTCAGAAATTGTCTGCCCAGAGCAGCATTGCACTGTATATGTCCGTCAATGTCGCCTCGGATGCATTCTCGGTGTCGCAGTATCGGCTGGAACCCATGCGGTTGCCCAAATATCTCCGTGAACTGGCGACGCACTGCGATGCTGAAATCATCGTCCTCGATCCGCTCAGAACGCAGGACGATCTCGACATTGTGGCCGAATATTTCCGCCAGAAACAGGCCATGCGGGCAAACCGACAGGTCGACGCATTCTCGCCAGAAGCCTTGCTCGCGCTTAAATCCTATCGCTGGCCTGGCAACTTTAACGAACTGCGTTCTGTCGTCGAACGCGCCGTCATGCGTTGTCAGACCACGATGATTTCGGTTGCCGATCTCGGGCGAGATTTTGAAGAACTCGCCGATGCTTCCACGAAGAATCTCGTGGGATCCGATGTCTTTAGGGAACAGGCGCAAATTCTTCAGGCGCTCACCGATAACCAGCAGGCGCAGATCGAACGCCTGAACGAAAGGATTCAGCAGCTCGAACTCAATGGGAATTCCTGTGAGTCGGCGGTGATTTCAGACGATGCGTTCCTCGAAGGCTCTTATGCAGACATCGAAAAAAGGCTTCTCAACAAGATCCTCGACAAATACCAGCGCGATCCCGAAAAAGCCGCGCAGGCGCTTGAACTCAATAAAATGCGCTTCTTCAACAAGCTCAGCAAATATCATTTGATCAAAGACGGTGAACAGGCATAATGCCTGGATTGGTCATTTCATTTGCAGTTAATTGTAAACTGCATTTCTTTTATCCACTCTGAAGGGAGTAAAAACATGGCAAAAATTGAACGCGAAATTAAACACAACTTCGGTCTCGATGGCGGCAAAAAAATCGTCGGTGCTCTGGCCGAAAAACTCGAAGCCAACTTTAAATCATTCATCAGCAGCATCAAGTGGAACGAAGACAGAACGGCTGCAACCGTCAAGGGCACCGGCTTTGATGGCAACTTTACACTCACGGATTCCAGCGTGAAGCTCGTCATGAACCTCGGCCTGCTCGCCTCCCCCTTCAAGGGCAAAATTGAAGAAGAAATCGACAAACACACCACGCCGGAAGAAATCGACAAGTTCGCAAAAGAAGTGAACGGTTAATCCGAAACATGAAAAGCCTGCGCGAAGCAGGCTTTTTTATTGAGCTTTTTTTGTGCGTGCGGCTATCTGCGATACGCCGCACTTGCGCCGTGCAGCGCGCACGGCGCGCTCGCCTATGCGCTCTGCGCATACGGCTCGCTATCGTGGGTTACGCGCCCTGGCGATTTAGGCGTCGAGAATAACGCGCCAGGCGTCGATGAGTCTGTCCAGAGACCAGGCGGCATTTGCCGGGCTTGTCGACGGAAGGACACGGGCTTCGCGACCGATGCGTTTCTCTGTATATCGGCGATAGTATTTTTCTGCCGTTTTGCCGTTCAGCCAGATATGCTGGATTGGTGCAAAATCGAGAATGCGATTCAAATCATTGGGTTCGACATCGCGAATGGAACTGTCTGAAGACCCGGTGATTTCGCATGATCCAATGACATCCCAAAGAGCGAGGTGGTGCCTGAGAATCAGTGATTGCTTATCATCGATCGATTCAGGAATTCGTTCGCCATAAAGGGAGACAATGACTTTCCAGAATCGGTTCTGTGGATGGCCGTAAAAAAATGCCTGTTCTCGGGATTTGACCGAAGGAAAACTACCGAGAATGAGCGTGTGGCTTTCGGCATTGAACAGGGGCGGGATGGGATGGTGAATTGGCATGTGCGTATCGGGGGAATTGTATCGTGTTATCGGGG
>JAZODZ010000457.1:0-12074 GCA_045597285.1 Myxococcota bacterium | reverse complement strand
GATAAGACCACATAATTCAGAAAAGCTGTTAGGGGCTGAACAGATGCCGCTGAATAGTTACGTTTTCTGAGATTTTCTTGAATGATTTTGAGCTTTGTGGCAGAACTGGGATTTTGTCTGGGTAATTTTCGTCTTTCTTTTAAAGGTCAAATAATATGGGCGAATACAGAGTAAAATCAGGACAGAGCCTGACGGGGCTGTCGTCGAAAAGCCTTCCTAGCCTTCCTAGCCTTCCTAGCCTTCCGAGGCTTGGTTCATTAAGTAAAAAGCTGAGCAACGTTCCGGTAAAATCAGAGAAATCTGAGAAGACTGAAAATGCGGATAATTTCGTCATCGACAGTTCACCGACGGAAATGGTTTCGCCAGATGACATCATTGAGGCAGTTGGCGGAATCGACGGCTGGGACAGCGTTCCTGAGGAACTCGGGCTGACCGATTCGGCGGAAAAGAAGTCATTGCTGAATTCGCTGGACATGGATGGGGACGACTCCCTGACCTCCGTATTTGCGGCCCCCAAGGGGATAGATGATATGCCTACTTTGAAAGGTGACGAACAGATACTGGAAGAAAAGGTCTCCGTCCCTGCCGAACCTAAAAAGAGCAGTTCAGAGTTGCCAGGTCTTTCATCGCTGAAGAAGGCCGACAAGGGCGGGATTGCGATTCCGCCGAGTTCTCAGACCAATCCCCGGGTGGATGTTCCGTCCAAGGTGACGATTGCGCCCCTGCCGATGTCGGCGCAACCGGCTTCCGAAACGTCAGAAACTATCGCGATCAAGGTTGACAAGATCAAGCTGGATGAAGCGGCCCTCGAGATGGCGATGGAAGCGGGGGAAGATTCTGTGGGAGAAACGACGATGGTGGCACCTCTGTATGTTGAAAAAACGACAGTCGGGCCTGCGCCTGTATCGCCGATTGATTTGGTCGAATCCAATGCGACAGTTGCGATTGAATCGCCGAAAGAAAACGGGCTTGCGTCATCAGTCGAATTGTCGTCGGAATCCAACGCGACAGTCGCGATTGAACCGCCGAAAGTTCCCGAACCCCCGGCCGTGGTAGAATCGCCGAAAGTTCCCGAGCCGCCGAAAGTTCCTGAGCAGCCGAAAGCTCCAGAACCTCCTGTTCCCGCTGTCGAATATGCGCCGACCATGTCGGTTGAATCGCCGAAAGTTCCCGAACCGCCGGCCGCCATCGAATCGCCGAAAGCTCCCGAAGCCGCTCCTTCTGCTGCATCGGTACCGCCGTCTGCGCCGCCAGTTCCCCCTGCACCGCCTGTTTCAACCGACAAATCACCAGCGGTTACGCGTGAGCCTGAACCTGAACAGGAATTGAGTGATGAGGAGCAGTTCGAGGCGATTTTGGCCCAGATGTCACCGGAAGAACGTGCGGAGTATGAGGCACATTCCCAGGAACAGGAAGACGAGGAACGCGAACGCGAGATTCAAAAACAGCGCGAAATCTATGAGCTGTACGGCCAGACGAGTGAAAAACAGTCCATTCCTGTGGGGGTTTACTTTGTGGGCCTTCTCGTCATCGCGGCATTCGGTGGTTTCATTTATTGGCTTCTGAACACGGATCACACGGATCCTGTGGCGGAAAATGCCAAGCCAGCACAGGAAGCGGAACCCGAGCCGCCCCGCGTGTATGAGAGGGCGCCGGCATTGGATACCTATACCGTGAAGCTGAACTTGCAGGGCGTTTCGGAACTCTATATCAACGGTGTGGAGCAGACGGTCGGTACTGGGGATACCGATTATGAGTTTGTATCCGGTCATCGCAATACCATCATGGCTTTCGGGCCCGGACATGTTCCGTACTTCAGGACGTTCGATGCCCGCAAGCCGATGACGGAAACGATTAACATCAGCCTGGAACCCGATACGTTATGGCTGAAAGGCAGCGTGAAGTTCCGGCTGACGAATGCGGAACAGCTTGCCGGAAACGATACCAAGGTCACATTTGACGGTCGTACCATCGGGCTCGATTCGACAGTGACGGATGTCGTGCTCGGCCGTCCGCACATCCTGATCATCAAAAAGCCGGGCTTTGGGAACCACATGCACCTGATTTGGCCGGATGACGACATGACGACCGTGCAGATTCCTGAATTGTCGGCGTCCGAAATATCACGCGGCGGTACACGGTGCTATGTCAAGCTTCCTGTGTCCGGAAAGAGCGTGGGCATTAAAATTTTTGCCGGCGATCAGGAATACGATTCGGATGCTGTCGTCACGATTCTTCCGGGCGGGATGATCGAGTATTATATCGATCGCGAGCAGCGTTTTCCGCTTCAGGTCGCCGTTATTCCGCCTGACGAATTTGGCACGCTTGCACTCGACACGTCGCTTTTGAGAGATTCGATTGGACGTGCGATCGTGTACTTCAAGCGCCCGGCAAACAGCTCCCTTCAGGTTTGTATGCGACGCAGTGGTGAGCTGATTTGTCCCGACATGAGCCAGGAAACCGAAGTCCCGTCCGGTCCCGACTGGGAGTTTTTGGGTGCCGAGGGAACCGGGGGCAGTTTGCATGCAATCCGTGGCGGCCAGAAACAGGAACTCGTGAAGGATCGAAAATATGGGTTTGATGTGAAGGACGATCGCGGAATCTTCTCGATGAAACAGGCGACTTTCGCAAGGTTGAAAAAGTAAAATTGGGGTTCACTGCAAGGATTTGAAAACTCCTCGCGGGGAACGGGCGGTTTCCGCCGTTCCCCGATGAAATCCTGATTGGCGAATTGTTTATATTTTTTTAATGGCAGGTTAAAAGCTCAAAATATGGCTAAGAATCCAAGTTAATGTATATGTGATGGCGGTGTATATCCGTTATTCAGACAGGCAGAGGTGCAAAAATGGGAACAGGCAATGAAATCGACAATGCGGGTACGGCATTATTAGACGCATTCGTTGAATCCGCAGAACCCGGTGTCGATGATGACAGCATTGAATTTGGCGATGGTGTTGTTCATAGTGATGTTGTCAGTTTTGACAAGAAGTCGAATGAAGAACAGCCAAAAGTCGAACCCGTCGTGGAAGAGGAGGAGGAGATTGTTCCCATTTCCCATAAAGGGGAGGGGACGCTGCTCGTCGGATCTGCACAGCTGGATCTCGTGGAAGAGCTGGATGGCGAGAAAAAGGCGAAAAAACAGCACCACGGCCTGATCATCACGACGATATTCCTGATCATCATCTGCATCGCTTTGGCGCTGATTTATTTCTTTGTCATCAAGAATGCCGGTGATGAACAGAATGGGGACGTGGCCGAGGAGACACAGGGCGGCGACAAGGTCAAACTGGACAGAAGTTTCAAATACTATCATTACAAGACGACGCCCATGGCGGATTCGGTACTCATCAACGGCGTTCCACCAAAATTGAGCGATGGGTATTATGATAACGATGAGCTCCCGCTTCTGCGCAATTCCGAGAACATGCTGACATTCGATGAGGACAAGAGCGTTCCGCTCAGCGTCATCATTGAGAAAAATCGCGATCCTGTCGACGATCCAATAGAGTATTTGCTGACGGAAGGCGACATTTACCGGAAGACGTCCCTCATCATCAAGCCGCCGTCGAACATGGACTTGTCCGCAGGCGTGTACTATCTGAACGGCAAGGAGACGACGCCATTAAAAGAACTCGAGGTGAAGGTGATGAGCGGGATGCCGTTCTTCATTCATGTCCATCAGAAGGATATGGGCGATCACCTTCATGTCATCTGGCCGACGAAGACGCGTGAGGAAATCGAGCTGCCGCCGCTGGAACTCCTGACGAATTCCGAGCGAGCGACGCAGTTCAACATCAATGTTCCCAAGGAATATCTGCTGGACAAATCGTTCGTGTTGGATGTGCTCGCCGAAAAGGAATACACGCACAAGCCGGGTCTGCGGACAATCGCCAAGGGCGAGTTGATCACGATCGACATGAAAAAGAACAGCCGTGAACCCATGAAGATGATTCTGGATTCCACCCCCTTCGGATCGATCACGATCGACAGTTATCTGAAGCTGTCGACGACGAACTATGCGATCGTGAAATTCGACAAGGAAAGCCCCCGCGATGTGACTTTATGTTTCAGAAGGACGGCGGAGGCATTCTGCACAACCATGGGGGAAGAGAACGAAGTTCCGACAGGCACCTGGGAAATCAAGGCGTACCGCATGGTTGACGGAAAGAAGGAATGGTTCGAAAACGCGCCCTATGAAGAAATCAAGTCGAACTTTAGATATACGCTGAATGTTCGCGTCAAGGGCGATAAGTTCGAGCTCAGCCTGAATCCCAAACCCGCCAAATTTAAGAAGAAATGAAAAGACGCCCGGCGTATTGTCTGCAATAGCCGGGCGCAGAGGCGCGTATGCAATAGCGCCGAACGCCTGCGTATGAAATAGCAGGCGGAATCCAGAAATAAACTTTTACAGATTTGAACACGCCCAGTGCGCAGGAGTTTTGTGCCACTGTGTGGCAGAAGAAGAATGTCAGACGAAATCACGGAAGAAAAAATAGAACCGGAAACCGGGGGGTTCGACGACGATTCGGATGAGTCTCCCTGCACCGAGCCTGAGAAGGTGCCGGAAGATGCCGATGCTGCCAAGGCGGAGAAAGAGGCCGACCGAAAGCTGCGATCGGAGAGCTACAAGATCATGGCGCGGTTCGGGAACTTCGGGCTTTTCCTGATCATCGCGGTCGTTTTCGGGTGGTTTATCGGTAGCGCGATGGACAAATTATTCGGGACAAATCCTGTGTTTACCGTGTTCTGGATCGTCGCAGCCGTGGCCGCCAGCATCCTCGAAGTGGTGCGAAGCGTGAAGGCCGCGAAGAAACTTGGCGAAGAAGGGGGGCAGGATGTTTGACAATGTGTCGCGCCAGCTGAAGTTCATTTTGGTGGTTTCGGCGGCACTCGTTCCCGTGAGCTCAGTCGTTGCGGGACTTGTGAAGGATTGGGCATTTGGTGGACAATGTGCGATAGCAGGTAGTTTTTGTGTCGCAATTTTGTGTGTATATGTGGTATGGACAGGCCGTGTCATCGCACGCGAGAAATCGCGGATGGAATCGGATGACCACGCAATAGCCGAAGAAGCCGGAAAACGAGCAGCGATGAGGATTCAGCTTGGATCGCTTGTCAAGTCGCTGTGTTTTGCCGTGTTTCTCATCGTGGCAGTTGTCATTTTTGATATGGACGTGTTTGCCGCTCTGGTAGGGTTCAGCCTGACGGTTGTATCGACGATTGCGGCGCCGTTGTTTGTAAAAACTGAACCGGCAGAAGAAGAGCCGGAGCATTCAGAGGTCGGAAAAGAATGTTAAATGTGGCTTTAGCCGAAGCCGAAGAAATCAACAGTTTGATGGATTTGATTCCTGGAATCCACGACTGGTGGCAATCCTTCGGATCTCTTGGACTTACCTGGATGAACGGGGAGCATATCTCGTTCATACACGTGATGATGACGTGCCTTTCGGTGCTCGTTATCAGCATTCTGATTGGGGCGAGCTGGAAAAAGTTTAAGCCCGAGCCAGATGCGAAACTGACGCCGCGCACATTTTTTGAACTCATCATCGAGCTCCTTCACAGTCTCCTCAAGGAGCAGCTTCACGACGACAAAAAGGCCCGGAAATATTTGCCGCTGGTCTTTGGTCTTTGTGTATTCATCTTTTTCAACAATGTGATGGCCCTGATTCCTGGCCTGGCCCCGGGAACCGACAACCTGAACACGAACGTCGGCATGGCACTGCTCGTTTTCATCGTTTCGGTCATCGCCGGCATTCGCGAAAAAGGGTTTGGCTTTCTGGCTGAAATGTGCGGGCCGCCGCTGGGGAAAAAGGGAATTCGCTGGATGGCCCCCCTCATGCTGCCCATCGAACTGATCGGCCAGCTCGTCCGTCCCGTCACGCTTTCCGTCCGACTCATGGGCAATATGTACGGCGATCACGCCGTCGTCGCAGTCCTTCTCACGTTGGTCGCAGCCGTGATTCCAGCCGTCATGATGTGCCTCGGTGCACTCGTCGTTGTCATTCAGACCGCCGTTTTCTGTATCCTTACGGTCGTCTATATTTCACTCGCCATTTCGGAAGAATAATCTTCACTCATTTCTGGTCTTAAGACCTTTCTTTTTCGGAGTTTAAAATGTCCATTTCCCAGAAACTTTCACTTCTCTCCATCAATGCAATGGTTTTCGTCCTCGGCTTTGCCAGCACTGCTCTGGCTCAGGATCCGAATGCAGTCGATCCGAATGCTTATGATCCGAATGCGGTGGATCAATATGCAGACTATGCGACGGAAACTGCTGCGGCAATGGGACTCGATCCGATGTATTATATCGCTGCCGGCCTCTCCATCGGCATCGCGGCCTGTGGTTGCGGTATCGGTCAGGGTGCCACCGGCCGTGGCGCACTCGAAGGTATCGCCCGCAACCCCGGCGCATACAGCAAAATCTTCACCCCGATGATCATCGCGTTCGCCCTCATCGAATCGCTCGCCATTTACGCTCTGCTCGTTTCGATGCTTGCCATCTTCAAACACTAATTCGATACGACGGATGCCAGCCCCGGTTCATCGGGGCTTTTTTTTTAGGTCAAAATATTGAGTTTTTGTTGCAAATATGGAATAGATCAAAAGTCTGTTCCAAAACGTATGTTTTGCTTCATCAACCTCTTTTTTGAGGAGTCTTATGGAAAGAATTCAGAATCTCTTTAGTTCTTGCGGCCGCCGTCTTGGCACGCTCCTTTTTGCCGCACTTGCTTGTCTCGCCTTTACTTGCGCTCCCACTGAAGAAGCGAGTGCCCAGGGCTTCGAACTCGATGCCGGCATTGGCTGGATGGCGAACACTTGGTTTGGTGCTGCTCAGCATGGGTTTGAAATCACGATTTCCCCGGGCTATCGCATTGTCGATTGGGTCGGCGTTTATCTCGATCAAGGGTTTGGTGGTCTTTTCCCCGGCGGTGAAGGCTTTTTTGCCGGGCAAACCATTTTTAATGCCAAGTTCTACTATGGACTCGGTCCCGGTGAACTGTGGGGAAAATTTGGTCTCGGTGCTTTCTATACCGGCTCCCATGGAGATAGTTCAGGTGCATTCGCTTTCAAAATTGGTATCGGCTATACAGCTGACATTACAGAGATGATTGGCATCGGTGGTCAGTTCGATTACCTGCCTACTCTGTGGGGTAATGGATGGGCGAGTTTCTGCACGCATGTAATCGAGTTCCAGTTCCACGTTCGCTTTAAATTCTAGTTTTCTTTTGGGCGAGCCGTGTCACGGTTCTGCTCGCCTATGCGCCGGTGGCGCATACGTCTCGCCAACGCCGCTATCCCTGCGGGATACGCGGCGTTTTCTTTTTTGGTGTGTGCAAGTCACAATTCAAGCGTCTTATTGCTGGTCTTGTGATTCCATTTATATGGTGGGGCATCATCCAAAAAAAATCGGTGCGCGTATGAAATAGCGCACCGGCGCAGGCGTATGCCAATAGCCTGCGCACCCAGAAACAACTGGAAGAAACCATTAAAATATTGCGTAGTCGCTGAATTGTGACGTGTACCGTCCATCAAGGAATATTGGCGATATACCGACAAGAATGTTATACCGTGCCCGGTGTTCATTCTAGGCACTTGGAACATAGAGCGTTTAAAGGATATTTCATGATTCAATCTGCACGTTTGGGCCGTGTTTTAGCGATGCTGAGCGCATTGGCCTTGATTCCCTTGTTTTTGTTTGCATCACCGACAACGGCCGAAGCCAAAAATGGCGGCTTCGATTTCGGTGTTTCTGTCGGCTATACCTGGGGCACGGCCTTGTCTCCGAGCGATGGTAATACGACGCCTAAAGTCAAATCCGACGGTCATGGCTTTGCCGTGACGATTTCCCCGGGAACACGGTTTAACGATTACGTCGGGCTTTATGTCGATTTTGGCCTCAACGTCGCCTGGATGCACAAATCCGCACAAATTGGCGATATCAACGAAGACATGATCGCCATTCAGAAGAAAGACTATTTATATGCTTTTACGACCATGCTGACGGTCAGATTTTTCCAGCCTGTCTACAAGGGCGAGATATTTGAGGCCATCGGTCTGGGATATAGCTACACCGGCGACACTTTCCTCGGGAAAGATCCGGGATCGACATTTGCTGCCAAAGCCAGTCTTGGCTATCTGTTCGTCATTAGCCCGAATTTTAGAATCGGCGTCGTGGGGAATACCCAGGCCAATCATCGAACCGACAGCAAATACTTTAATTTTACGGTCGATGCACAGGTTCAGACTTTCTTGTCGTTCTAACGCTTCACCACCATGCCCCCTATCCATTAGAGCTAAGGAAGGGACATTTTGTATTATTGTATGTGTTTTGGGGGAATCCCCTATGGGGATGGTTATGGTTGACCTGATCCCCCGGTAGGCGCTTACGCGCCAACCGGGGGCTACTAAACGTGAAGCCCTAACGGGCTTCTATGATTTGCGCCATTGATAGCATTTGTCCCTTCCTCAGGCCATTAGAGATGGGAGAGTAATTAATGATGGCCCTCATGATTCCGCCGCCTCAATAGGGGGATGCCGAGTGCCGGAATGAGAAAAAACCAGCCCGAATGAGCGGGTTCAAGTGGCATGGCTTGGCAGGCACTCGATGTGCCATGAATCGTGGCATCTGTGCCATCGGGATCGGCAGTTTCATCGGGAACATCCGTGTCTGGATCGGGATCGGGCTGTGGATCGGGATCGGGTTGCGGTTCGGGATCTGGCGTAGGATCGGGATCGGGCTGTGGATCGGGATCGGGTTGCGGTTCGGGATCTGGCGTAGGATCGGGATCGGGCTGTGGATCGGGATCGGGTTGCGGTTCGGGATCGGGTTGCGGATCAGGTTCGGGGTCGGGCGTGACGACTGTTCCGAGGCAGGTTTGTCCTGCGGCATCCTTTGTCCAGGATTTTTTGTCGCAGTCATAGAGCAGGCTTCCGGTGGTTGGAAAGCGCACGATATTGCCGGCTTCATCTTTGGATTCGAAGAAAAATTGTGCGCATTTTTGTGGCGCCGCGATATCGGAAGTGCCCCAAATGCCGTGTTTGGCCGTGCCACGGGTCATGGTGAGTTCCGAACAGGTTCCGGCAACGGACACGGCGACTTTGGAAACAGCGGTTTTGGTATTGTAGTACTGGGTTTTAAACCACATTGTTTTGTCATCGAGATAGTAGGCCCCCGATGTCAGCGCCGGCTTTTCGGATGGCGCGGCTCCCATGTCCTGAGAAACGATATAGGATGACCAGCCAACGCCAATGCCGGGACTTGAGTTCGTGAGTATGTTCTGCCGGTGGCCGTTGTTCATCGTCCATTCACAGCCGCTTTTTTTGCTGTCCTCAAAGAGCCACATATTGAAACTGCGCAGAGGTGTGGAAACCGAGGCCAGATTTTCGGCATTGCCTTTGACGCCGAAATAGCTAATGCGCGTCCACGTGTCCGTGCCCGATGTTCCGCATGTTGCTTTCCCGTCCTTGCACGCACAGGATGGATTGCCGTCGCATTCGGGAAAACTCTTTGCCGCCTCAGGAATGAGCTTGCAGGGCGAATCGTGCTGCATACAGTGAATAGCAGAGAGGTTGTTCGCATGATACTGTGCGGCATTATAGAGCTTGTCATTCCAATAAAAGGGCGCCATGACCTGGGTGTAGCATTTTTCTTCCGTCTTGCATGCAGTTCCGCAGTTTGCCAGCGCCGCCGTCGGATCGTTTCGTGCCTCATTCGTCAACAAATGAACCGCCCTTGCTTCCATGGGGATGTCTTCGCCCTCGCCGTAGGCAAAAACCGCGGTCGGGACACTCATCATCGTTGCAATGAGCGCGAACAAATTCAGATATTTTGTATTTTTACGCATAATCACTCCGCACCACATAATCGTGATCAGGTATCAATCGTTGACGAAATCCGTTTGAATCAATGACTTCATCGAGACTGAATCACTCGTCATCTTTTCACTGACGCTTTCCGACGGAAAGACTGCCGGCATTATAGTGAAAATGCAGGCTGAACAGTTACCTATAACAAAAATAATTGATGAGTTCTTATTTGACACACTTTAAAGGGCTGAATATAATAATAATTAGCGAAAATTTTGAGTCTGGACGGCATTCGGTGAATGTCTAACAGGTTCTCCAAGACACAGGGAGCTTTATCATGAGCGAACAGTCAAATTCGAGTAAAACACTCGCCCCGGCCCAGAAGACCCCGGAAAAATCAACGGGTTATTCAGTTCCAAAACCAGATCCTGCTCTTTCCGCCGAAAACCAGGATTTAACCACCTTGATGGCGATGAACATTTACGCCGAAGCAAGGGGTGAATCTGACGAAGGCAAATCTGCTGTTGGTCAGGTTGTTTACAACCGCGTCCATGGTACCAAAGCCAACGGCAAACACACCACGTGGTGGGGTAGCGACATTAAAAGCGTTATCTGCGCGAAGTATCAGTTCTCCTGGCTGAATGACCGCAATTCAGCGGAATACAAGAATGCCGTTTCGGCATCGGAACCGGTCTGGGAAACCTGCTACAACTATGCGAAAATGACGCTCAATGGCGGCGGCATTGCCGATCTCAAGAAAAACGGCAAAATCTCGGATGGCTACTGCAACCTCTCCATCTGCAATCCGGATTGGGCTACCAACGACAACAAAATTACGAAAATTGGTAAGCACACCTTCTTCTCGACTGAGAACCTCGTCGGCTATGACGGTGCAAAACCTGCGGATGCCCCGACACAGCAAAACGCACCGGCACAGAATGCGGCGGCTCCTAAAACCGAACAGCCTGCTACACAAACGCAGGATACACCCAAACCCGCTGCCAACGGCGGAAGCACCCAGAAACCTGCTGGCGAATCTGAAACCGTTCATATCGTAAAACGCGGTGATACCCTTTCCGGTATTGCAGCCCTTTATCACGTTGCAGGCGGTTATCCTGAACTCGCCAGATATAACAGCATCAGCAATCCAAACCTCATCAACATCGGTCAGAGAATTCGCATTCCGGGTACCGGCGCTTCAACGCCTTCGGCCAGCAGCGCGGCTGTCAATAATACGCAGAACAACGCTGGAAGTAACGAAGAAGCCAAGAAAGAAACCAAACCGGAAGAAAAGAAAGAAGCTCAAAAACAGCCGGCTCCTGTTCCTCTCGGCGAGGGCAAAAAAGGCTATGTCGTCAACGTTTCTTCTTACGTCAACGTCCGCGAAACTCCCGACACGACGAAAGACCCCATCGGTAAGGCTGGCTTGAACAAGGTCGTGACCATCCTCGGCGAAACGAATGGCTGGTATCACGTCAATACGGGTGTTTACACGGGTTATATCAGGGCAGATTATGTCCGTGAAGGCGAACATGCAGGTGTTACCGAGGACAAACTGCAGGCAGCCATCAAGTTTGCGAACGGCAAGCTCGGTTCCTATGATTATAAGAATTTCGAAACCGGCATGACTTACTGCCAGGGATTTGTTGCCGACTGCGCAGCCAAAGCTCTCGGAACCCGCTATTGCACCGAAAGCGCTATGGATGCACGCAACATCTGGAAAGAAAGCACGGATTCAAGCAGCATCCCATTGGGTGCCGCCATTTACATGAATTCCAACACGAAGAACGGCAAGAAATACGGCCATGTCGGTTTCTATGTCGGCAATGGCGATATGTGCCACGTTTGGGGGGCTGTAAAGAAAATCAAAGTTGCCAATATCCCGTCCGAGACAAACAACCTTTGCAGCTTCAACTCTTGGGGCTGGAACGGTGGTATTCCGCTCAGTGACAAATACGAATAATGCTGAATTCATAATTCGGGCATGAATTAAAAAAGGCCGGTGATTTCACCGGCCTTTTTTTTATGGCTCTGTTTAACGACGTGGATAAACGAAATAGAAAGACTTTCGATAAATGTTAGAAAATCGCCCTGAAAGGGCGAAAGATTTCAGCCTGGGGTGAAGCGCGTAACCCCGGGTAAAAGCGATTTCCCCAATTTTTCTCCCCTCTCCATTTATCTAAGGAAGGGACAAATGCTGTAAATGACGCAAATAACAGAAGCCCGTAGGGCTTCACGTTTAGTAGCCCCCGGTTGGCGCGTAAGCGCCT
>JAZODZ010000456.1:0-2870 GCA_045597285.1 Myxococcota bacterium | reverse complement strand
CCGAAGTTCGAAATCTTCATCTGCGGCGAACACGGTGGCGATGTCTACACAATCGGCCGCCTGCACGAAATCGGCCTCACCGGCGTCTCCATGAGCCCCGGCAAGGTCTATCGTTCAATCATCAAGGCCGCTCAGTGCCAGGTTACCAATCCGAGAAAATCGGTGAAATAATTTAAGAGACGTTCCATGGAACGTCTGTACAAAAGGTTAATCCCCGTCAGTAATGGCGGGGATTTTTTTGTTTTTGGGGTGCGCGCTCTATGCGCCTTTGGCGCATACGAGCGACGCCGGCGGGCTATTTGCTTTTGTAGCACGTGTCACGACACGCGCCTACAAAAGCAAATACGCCCTTTGGGCTCGCCTATGGGCGTATTGCCCATACGGCTCGCCTATTTTTTGCCTCGCTATACGCGCAGGGATGTGGGATAATGACGATTAGGGGGATATCATGACAACGGAGTAACACAAATGGCAAATCTAAGCAAATTGGTAGAAATACAGGATTTAAGGCAAGTATGGCCTCATGAAGCTCAAGACTTCACGCCATGGTTAGCTCAGGACGAGAATATTGCATTACTCGGAGATACAATAGGACTTGATATCACGGTAGAAGAGACTGAATCATCTGTAGGTGGGTTTAGTGTAGATATATATGCTTCTGAAAACGGAACAGAACGTAAAATTATTATTGAAAACCAACTTGAAGATACGAATCATGACCATCTTGGGAAATTAATAACATATGCATCTGGTAAATCTGCAGATGTTTTAATATGGATTGTAAAGAAAGCAAGAGAAGAACATAGAGCCGCGATTGAATGGTTAAACAATCATACTGACGAAAGGATAGGCTTTTTCCTTTGTGAAGTAAAACTATATCGTATTGGCAATTCAGATCCTGCAGTAAAGTTTGAAATTATTGAAAAACCAAATGATTGGGCAAAAGAGATCAAACAAAATGAATCGATTAGCGAAACTGAGCAAAGTAGAAGCGAATATTGGAACGCATTTCAAGATTATGCTTTTAGTAAGAGACAGTTTTCAGCATTATTCAAACGAAGAAAATCATGGCCATGTGTTTGGTTGGATTTTAGTATTGGTAACTCTGCATGTTATATAAGAATTTGGCAAAATAGACGAGACAACATCTTAACTGTTGGTTTATATATAACAAATGATAAAGAATTGTTTAATAAATTATATTTGAATCGAACTGAGATTGAAAAAGAATCTGGAATTGTTTTTGACTGGAAAGAACTTCCTGATAAGAAAGCTAGTCGTATTGATATTCAGAATGCTGTTGATTTTGACAATAAATCACAATACCATTCTCAATTTGAATGGATGATGGACATGATGCTCAGAATAAGAAATATATTTACTAAACATATACACTAACCAAAAATAAGTATGGAAATTATATGAATACCCAGCTTCCTCACATCATCGAACGCACAGAGATTTATTTGGAGCATACATGGATCCCAATTACCGACCGCCATTTCAAATGACTGAAGAAATCACCAATCTCATCGTCGAGATCGGTGAGTATGTCGGTGAAATCAGTGTATTGGCCAACATGAGTAAGGATCCTGTTTTACGCAGAGAAAATAGAATTAAAACCATTCATTCGTCATTGGCAATTGAGCATAATTCTTTATCATTGGAACAAGTCACGGATGTCATCGATGGCAAACATGTATGGGGACCTCCACAGGAGATTCGAGAGGTCCAGAATGCCTATCAGGCTTATGAAAAACTCTCTGATTTAGATCCATATAATATTAAGAATTTGTTGTATGCTCATAAACTGATGATGGATGGACTGGTCAAAGAAGCGGGGGCATTCAGAAAAGGTAACGTCGGTGTTTATGCAGATGACAAGCTTGTGCATCCTGGGTCACCAGCAAAACTGGTCCCTGAATTGATGCATCAGCTTATGGATTGGTTGAAGAAATCAAAGTATCATCCACTGGTAAAAAGCTGTATATTTCATTATGAATTTGAGTTTATACATCCATTCGCAGATGGAAACGGACGTACTGGCCGTTTGTGGCAATCATTGATACTGCGACAATGGAAAGATATATTTGCATGGCTGCCTGTAGAAACGCTTGTCCATAGAAATCAGCAGGCGTACTACGAGGCTCTCCATCAATCTAATTTAGTTGGTCATTCGACACAATTTGTTACTTTTATGCTTACGATGATTCGAGACACATTAATGGATTTGCATCGTGCTCAGATGCATGATGACAATTCTGATGTCGTAGTAAATGTCGCAATAAATGTCGTAACAAATGAAGATAAACTCCTGGCGCTTTTAAGACAAGATGGCACATTAACCGCTAAAGAAATGGCGGCTTCACTCAATATTACTTATCGACAGGTTCAGAGAATTATTGCGAAACTAAAGGATGGCAATAAGTTAATACGACATGGAGCCAATAAGAATGGGTATTGGGAGGTGACAGGTAGCTAATGCCCAATACCCTAACCCCAGCCCAACGCTCGTTTTGCATGAGCCGCATTCACTCCAAAGACACCTCAATAGAGGTGTCTTTGCGTAAATTGTTGTGGCATGCAGGGTATCGGTATCGCAAGAATTATGCGCAATTGCCTGGGACACCTGATATCGCCATGACAAAGCACAAGATTGCCATTTTCTGTGATGGTGAATTTTTCCATGGGAAGAACTGGGAAACGGGTGAGCGTGAGCATGTAGGGCGTGGCAAGCGAGGGGATTTCTGGCAAAAGAAAATCGAGCGAAACATGGCACGGGATAATGAGGTTGATCGAGAGCTGAATGAACTTGGGTGGACGGTGATTCGGTTTTGGGGAAACGAAATCAAAAAACATCCTGATTTCTG
>JAZODZ010000455.1:0-2851 GCA_045597285.1 Myxococcota bacterium | reverse complement strand
AATTTATAAAAAACTTATTAAAAACAATACCTTACATCTCCCCCCCCAATCTACCTCTAGCCGTTCGTCGAGACGGCTGGAGGGTTATATGCTTGCGCACCCCTGCTTCCTGCCTGGTGTCGATAAAACCACATAATTCAGAGACACTGCGAGTTACCTTACAGTCTCCTTTCCACGCAAAAAAAGTTGTAATTATTCTGCAATGCACCTTATAATAAAATAGAGTTGTCTTTTTAGACGGCTTGTCTTTTTTAGAAGGACGTCAGAGCAATGAAAATATATCCGGGAAGGATTCCACAAATGGCCATTGAACTGGCCAGCACCTTAATCGCAGAAAAGGCAGTCGAAGTCGACGCTTCAGAAATGAGCGAGTTCCATCTGGATCTCGAAGCCGTACTGAAGTCGTATCTGGAAACTGAGCGTCGTATTCATGAAGAAGCCCAGGAACTGATTGCCAAACGAGGCCTGGAATATACCTCTTATGGGCGTCTGAAGCACGAACTGGCGAAAAAATACAACTTTTCGCTCGGAGATGATGCAATCGATTGGCTGACAGACCAGTTTATCGAAATTCTGTATCATACCTCCCATGTTGAAGAGATTTGGGCCGACAACAACGAAATACGCAGAATCATGCGCCCAATCCTTCAAAAACATACCTCTTTGGATGATGAACTTGATGCGGAAGTCCGCAAAAAAATCAAAAATCTAAAAGAAGGGACGGTCGCATGGGATGTCAAATACCATCAAATTCTTGAAGACGTAAAACGCCGAAAGGGGCTAAAATGAGTTTTAAACCGAATATCGGTGACGTTTTTCTTAATAAATACGAAATCCTCTCCCTGGTTGGCGAAGGCGCTTTCGGAAGCGTTTACCGTGCCCGTGATACGAAGCTGGATCGCATCGTTGCCATCAAATTCATCAATACGGCCAGTACCACACTCGATCGGTTCATCGATGAACTCGATGCAATCAAAGGCCTCGACCACCCAAATATCGTGCGTCTTTACGACTACGACATTCTTCGCGGCGGAATTCCATGCATGGTTATGGAATTCATTAAAGGCCGTGAAATCGGCGATATACTCGCCGAAAAAGGTCCTTTCGAACCCCTCTATATCGCAGAAATTGCTCAGCAAGTCCTCGACGCACTCGTCGAAACACATAAACAGAAAATTATTCATTGCGATCTCAAACCCGAAAACATCATGCTGACAAATGTCGGCGCCCGGGACAACGTCGTAAAACTCATCGACTTCGGGATCGCGTCACTTCTCCATAAAGATGAAGAAGATGAGGAACGCTCTAAACTCCTCGTCGGAACGCCACAATATATGGCTCCTGAGCAGATTACGCATGGAGAAATCGGTCCATGGACCGATATCTATGCTTTCGGCTTGATTATGATTGAGCTTTATACAGGCGAATTTGTTTTTGACGATGAAGATCCTCGCGAAGTCCTGCGAATGCAATTGCATTCCCCTGTCATCCTTCCCCATACGCTCGCCTGTTCCGTACTTGGACCAATCATTTCTCGCGCTACGCAAAAGGAAATATCGAAACGCTACCACTCGACAAAGGATTTCTACAACGATGTCTGTGATGCGCTTCAAACCATGCGCGATTCCCAACGCAAAATCGGAAATAAGAGTGATTCCGGTAGGGATCGCACTATGAGCGCAATCCTTGATGATCTCGAAGATTTCGGCATTCTCTCTCCAAATACTTCGGCTTCCGAAGCACCCGCAAAAAAAATCGACGAAGAGCCACTCACATCGTCACAAATCCGGGCCGAAGCAGAAAAAAAAGAAAATGTCGATTTCGGAAATCTCGTCCAGTCGCTCAGCCTGACACACGACAGCCTGAAAGAAATGGCCAATTCACCACTCTCCGCCTCTGACTTCGAGTTCACGCCATCATCCGATTCAAAAAAAATCACCTCAGACTCCCCAAAACAGCCTTCCTCAAGCAGTACTTTTTCCTCTCCCAATCCAGAAAAGAAAAAGACTCGCCTTGATCCAAACCTGAAGCCGAATACTAAAACTGAAAAGCCCAAATCTTCTGCAACAGGCCCCATCATCGTCGTGGCGATTTTGATTTTGTGCGGTATCTTCGGTTATGCTGCGGTAAAACATTTCGGTTTCTTGGATTCGGAGACTGAAGAAGTTCAGGTCAGCAATAAACCTGTTGATACCGTACTTCCGGCCGAAAAAAAGGATGTATTCCTGTATTCCGCACAGAAAAAAACAGCTGAAATCATGGCACTCGCTGCCGCTTTGCCAGGCGGTTATGGGGTTTCTAAAGATATATCCAAATATACGCCATACCGCATCATCGGTACCCCAACAACCGCTTCGGTTTATGTTGACGGTGTCGTCGCATGCCATAAAACGCCATGCACCGTGAATATTTTTGGCGATCCAACGAAAGTTCACTTCGACCTTCGTAAAGACAAAAAGGTTAAGAACTTCAGCCTTGCCGATCACGATCCCAAAGAAAAACTCATTGTTGTTCTGAAATAACGTCCCAGGAAAGCGATTTCTCGCTAATTATTTCTCCCCCTCTATAAGGTACTATTGTTCTGGCCATAATTAATAACAATACTCTCACCCCTCTCGATTGGAGAGGGGGGCAGGGGGATAAGGCCAGGAAAGACACTCTCATTTTCTATGTCTACAACAATAGGGAAGGGACAAATGCTGTAAATGACGCAAATAATAGAAGCCCGTAGGGCTTCACGTTTAGTAGCCCCCGGTTGGCGCGTAAGCGCCTACCGGGGGATCAGGTCATTCAACCATAACTATCCCCGTAGGGGATTCCCCAAAAATACATACAATAATACAAAATGTCC
>JAZODZ010000454.1:0-2920 GCA_045597285.1 Myxococcota bacterium | reverse complement strand
TGGAGGGATGATCGAAGTTGACTTCTTCACGGTCTTTCAGCGGCAGATAGGAAAGATCTCTATAATACCAGTCGAACTGGATAAGGTTGCTTGCTTCTCCCAGACCTTCGCGAATCTTGCGAGCAAGTGTTGTCTTGCCTGAACCGGTTCCCCCCGCGATGCCTACAATTTTTGGGACTGTCATACGTGCTATGCCTTTATGGTGAATGAGTGTTGGCCTTCAGTTTAAAAGGCTCTGAATTGTTATGGATTCGCGTGCTAAAGTCAATTGCTAATTCAAAGCCTCATTCTCAATCCAGTCGAGAATTTGAACGGCAACGCGGACCGGTTCCTCGAATTGCGGGCAGTGACCGTATCCCGAAGGAAAGAGACGCGTCACGCATGATGGCAGGCTTTGATCGAATGCATCCCGCATGGCTGGCGGGAGAACGCGATCCTTGCCGCCCCAAATCAGGAGTGATTTTGTCTTATAATCTTTAAGTTTTTCAGGCGTCAGAATCATCTGGGCCAGATCACATGACGGATTGTCGTCGATTTCCATGATCGATTCCAATAGCGATCTGAAGGCAGGTTTTCGCATCTCATGGCGAAGTGCGGGCGCAAGTGCCCGTGCCTTGAGCGTGGGATGTACCCAAATTTTGTCGATGACCTTGTTCGCATCCGACAGCGAATCGCCACAGAATGTTTTGAGGACGGAGCGTGCTGTCGATGGGAATGGCATTCCCGCCGGTGAAATCAGGACGTTTCGGGCGACATAATCCGGACAATCGAGCGCAAAATTAAGGGCAAACGCGCCGCCCAGCGAGTTGCCGATGATGAGGTTGTTCGATTCTGGGCAAAGGTTTTTGAGCAGGCATTCGCGAACGCTTTTGTAACAGTCGAGGCATGTAAACGGAAGCTGTGGGGCGGGAGAAAGCCCGTGTGCCGGAAGGTCGAACACGATGATCTCGCGTGCGTATTTGATGAGATGCCGTATCAGTGGGAACCATGTCGAACCAGTTGCGGCAACACCGTGAATTAGCGCAATCGACGGGCCGCCGGGATGCAGTCCTGGAAGCCGTATCACATGCATCAGATTGCCATTAATCCGTTGAAATCCCGGCGGCAGGATTTTCATTGCCATCGTCTTCATGGGTTATATTCCTAATCGTGTGTGTGTTGAGTCTTTTCAAGATAGCTGCGAGCCGAAATGGCAAGGAGCTGGGAACCGTATCGAATCGCGTCGTCGTCCGTATGGAACTTGCTGTTGTGCCAGGCAAAGACTTCATCCCCCTCCTTTCGCGATCCAAGCCAGTAGAAGAATCCCGGCACGATTTGCATGTAATCCGCAAAATCTTCGGTGGCCAGACAGCTTTCTGAAGTGATGGACGCTTCCGGTTCCATCGCCTCGCAGGCGGCATCGAGCGCAATTTCATAAAGTGAATCAGAATTGATGACCGCCGGGACGGATTCCACGATTTCGAAATCTGCGGTGCATTCGAACGTGTCGCATGTCGAATGCACGACTGTTTTGAGCCGTTCCAAGGCTCTCCTGCCCACTTCCGGATCGTGATATCGCATACTTCCCGTCATTTCGACTTCGCTCACGATGAGGTTGTCCGGTGTTCCCCCGTGAATCGAGCATATCGAAAGCACGAGCGATTTCATCGGGTCGACATTGCGTGCAGGTATCGTGAGGACATTCTGAATAATGGCGGCTGACGCGACGAGCGGATCGACACATTTGTGAGGCATCGATCCATGGCCTCCGACGCCGTGAACGACGATTCGGAAATTGATTTTTGCCGCCATCAGGGAGCCTCTTTTGACGACGACTTTTCCCGTCTCGACTTCCGGACGGTTGTGGAGTCCAAAGATGGCCTTGATGCCGTATTCTTCAAAAATTCCAGTTTTAATGATGACGCGGGCACCGTTCGTCGTCTCTTCGGCCGGCTGAAAGATAAAAATGACAGTTCCGGGAAGTTCGTCGCGATGGCGAGCGAGTATCATGGCCGCGCCAAGCAGCGAGGCTGTGTGAAAATCATGGCCGCATAAATGACCGCGTCCTTCATTCTGGCTCTTGTCCGGCGAATCCCAGCATTCCACGACTTCGAGCGCGTCGATGTCCGCCCGAAGTGCCACACAATTTCCAGGCTTTTTCCCTTTCAGACAGGCCACGACACCTGTTTCCAAACCTAATGGAAGAATCTCAATGCCCTCAATGCACTCCAGCACGTTCGTGATAAATGCCGTCGTTTCATGCTCTTCCCACGATTTTTCGGGATGGCGATGGAGATGGTTTTTTATGCCTCGTACTGCCTCTTCTTCTTCCTTTGAAAGCTGAAAACTCATTTCTCATTGTCCTCGTCAGACTTATGTCGATGTCGATGTCGGTGTTTTTTCTCGCCCGTTTCGCCACCGTTATTGGTTCCATTGTCCCGTGAAGCCGCGTCGTCGCTTTTTTTATGTCGATGTCGATGTTTTTTCTCACCCGCTTCACCGCCGTTATTGGCAGCATTTCCACTGTCCTGCGACGCCGAATCATCGGCTTTTTTATGTCGATGATGATGCTTTTTCTCGCCGTTTTCACCGCCATTATTGGCAGCATTTCCACTGTTCTGCGACGTCGCATCGTCGGCTTTTTTATGCCGATGATGATGTTTTTTCTCGCCGTTTTCACCGCCATTATTGGCAGTATTTCCACTGTTCTGCGACGCCGCATCGTCGGCTTTTTTATGTCGATGATGATGCTTTTTCTCACCGTTTTCACCGCCGTTATTGGCAGCATTTCCACTGTTTTGCGAAGCCGCATCGTCGGCTTTTTTATGCCGATGATGATGCTTTTTCTCGGCGTTTTCATCGCCGTTATTGGCGGAATCCTGTTGCGGATTGTTTGCGATTTTTGCCGAATCCTCAGCCTTTTTATGTCGATGATGATGCT
>JAZODZ010000453.1:0-3703 GCA_045597285.1 Myxococcota bacterium | reverse complement strand
GGTAGCGGTAATAGAATTTTACTTTCAAGTGGTCAGATTTATGGACTTGATGTGAGTGAGCAGCTTTATTGTAGAATTAATAATTCTTCAGATCCTTATGCAAGAGGAAAGACTTGGTTGCCACAGCTGATGTTCCTTTCCAATTCAAAAGAAACTGCTGATGAGGCTAAGTTTGTCAAAACTCATGACGCGACTTCAACAAAGGCCAGTGGTATCAATCTGGATGCCATCAAGTCAGATGTCACATTCAGCACGTGGGCAAGCGTCTACGAATAATGTCTGAATCGTTTCATTCATAAGGTGTAGGTTTGTCATTAAAGCCCCGACATACGCCGGGGCTTTTTTTTATTATTGCAACCCTGTTTGTATGGTAAACGGGGAATTCGGGATGCGGATAGGAATTTGGCGTGTTCCGATAATTATATCCGCGCATTATTAATATTCCTAGTAAAGGAAAACTATGGAACAAGAAAACAAAAAGGAAGATATCGAGAATTCTGCCGAGAACAAAGAACAGTCGCAGGCTGACAAAGAAGGCGTCATAGATTCCGATGCCCTCAAGGATCTCGATAAAAAGCCTGACAAGAATTCAGAGGCTCTCGAGGCTCTCAAATCTGAAACGGAGCCCGGCGACGAAGACGAGATTAACGAAGATGCCGTCGATGAACCCGATACCATTGGTTATGCCATCAAAAAAGGGTTCATGGAGACGATCGATACGTTCCGTGCCTTTGCGCATGCACCACGCGAAATCATTGGCATTAATATCATTAATGTTTTCGAGGGAATGGCATATTTCGGCATTTTGACGCTTCTGACGCTATTTATGACTAAAAACGTCCTCGTGACGGATGCCCCGTATGTCAAAATTAGTGAGTTGAAGGATGTCACGCAAATCGGTGCATGCTTTAGCTGGGATAATCGCGGCGGCTGCGTCAACGTCCACGCAGGGTGGATTGTCAGTGGCTTCCTTATGCTCATCACATTCTCACAGCTTTTTTTGGGCGGTTTGTCTGATAAAATCGGCCCTAAAAAAATGCTGGGCATTTCGATTGCCATATTGCTCGGTTCCCGCATCGTGATGGGATTTTCCGAAACACTCTTCGCTTCATTCGGAACGGGCATCGGGTCTTTGTTCTTCTTTGTCGTGGCAGGATGTCTATTGTGTGCGGCACTCGCCTATGGCGTGTTTAATCCTGCTGTTTACTCGATCACGCGCATGTATTCCGACAAGAAGACATCTGCCGTTTCTTATGCGATGCTCTATGCCGGCATGAACCTCGGCGCATTCCTCATTGGTTTGCTTTTGCCGCATATCCGCCATGTCGCGGGGGACGAGCTCATGGGAACCGATACGTTCGCTTCCGGGCATGTCATCGCTTCGCTCAAGAATATGTTTCCCGGTTTTAATCCCAAAATTGTCCTTCACGAAGGCTTGATGCCCGGCACAAACGGCTTTTCCGGTGCTTTAATCTTTATTGCCGGCATCATGGTCATCGTTTTCTTGCTGTACTTTTTCTTCATTGCTTCATCCAAAACAAAGCCGCTTACGGATCCCAAAGAACCGGAAGAAGGCGAAGATGATCCCGATAAACCCAAGGAAAAACTTTCCATGCGCGAAAAGATCAGTAATCACCCGCTTACCGATCTCAAATTCGATTTCTTTATCTTCATCCTCATTCCGGTACAGACCCTGTTTGCCTATCAGAATATTCTGATTCCAACATATCTCGAACGCTGTTTTCAGAAATATCCGACGATTTCGGATAATTTCGAGACGTTCAGCAACCTCAATCCTCTCATCGTTTTTCTGTTTGCGCCCGTGATCGCCGCATTGACGGCAAAACAGGACGTCTACAAGATGATGATTATCGGTACGACAGTTATGGCGATCCCGACATTCCTCATGGGATTTGGCACGACTCCTCTCCTTTTCCTGACATTCATCCTCATCGGTGCCATTGGCGAGTCGATGTGGCAGCCCCGATTCCTTCAGCATGTCACTCAGATTGCGCCAAAAGACAGAATGGGGGCTTATGTCGGCATCGCAAATCTCCCGTGGTTCCTGACGAAATTTATCGTCGGTCTGTATGTCGGCTTCTTCATGGAAGACTTTATTCCAGACATCAAAGAACATCCGGAACTGACACAGAATCCCGAGTCCATGTGGTTCATTTTTGCCTGCATTGCCATGGTCACGCCAGTGGCTCTGTTCCTTGCCCGGAAATGGATGAATCCCCAAAAAACTGACAAAGATAAAGATTCTGAATCTGTTGCTGCCTAACCAAAAAGCACCGCATTTTGCGGTGCTTTTTTATATCTTCAGGACTTCCCCCACGAAAAACCTCAGCGCATTTTCCCTCAAGAGATCAGAGTAATTGACTGAAAAACAAGGTTTTTACATCATTGTGACCGCTTAATTCAGAAAAACTTTTAGGGGCTGACATAGATACGAACAATTACAACAGTTACGAACTTTCATTTTCACGCCCTTGACTTTATGCTAAAATTGATCGGCTTTTTTGTTCTCTGTCACCAAGAGGTCTGATTCATGGCAATCTGTCTGTCCTGTTCGAAATCTTCACCGAAACCCGGTATTCTCTGCCCGTCATGTGGTGGCGCATATACCGTACACGATTCGCCAGGCATCGATCCGCTCAATATTTTGGGCAGGCTTTTGGCCGGCAAAATAGTGCCCACGCTCGTCATTCAACAGAGTGCGGCTACCGTCTATTACGAAGCCATACAGCCTAGCATCGGTCGAACTATCCTGCTGACAGTCCTTAAGCCGGAAATTGCAGCCGATCCAGCTGCCATGCAGAGCATCCAGAATTTTATCGACAAGTCAAGCCGCATCAAGCAGCAGAATACCCCCAACCTTCTCGAAGTCGTCGATCTTCCGGAACTCAAGACCTCCGCCATCACATTCGAAGCCGTCAAGGGCGACCCGCTCATCACCTTTCTCAAATCCCATCCGATTGACCCCGTCTCGACGCTTCACATCATTCACCAGATTCTTCAGGCACTGGCCGCACATCACGCCAAACAAATCCCCTTCCCGCGCCTGTCCCTGAACAACATCCGCATCATGAAATCGGGAACGGATCCCTATTTCATCAAGCTGTGCGGCCTGATCGATCAATTCGCGCTCTGCGTGCGCGAACAGAAATCGCTATCAGATGACGTCTATTACATGGGACAGCTCGCGCTCATACTCCTGACCGGAAAACCCGCGCCCTTCAATGCCGCCGAACTCCCGCAGGAACGCGCTTTCCTTCTGCCCATTATCCAGCTCTTTCTCCGTGCCGTCGCGCCGCCCCCACAACGTTTCGAAACAGCTCTCCCGCTGTTGCAGTCATTCGAGCTCGCTTTCGATATGCCGCACGACAATGCCATGGTTTCACAGCAGAATTCCAAACCCGTGGTGGCCAAAAGAGTCACGCCCAAACGTGCGCCTATCCCCATTGAGCAGATTATCTGGATGCACCGTCCGCCTAAGGAATAGTCATGCGTCAGCCGGCTGAATACCTTAAACTTTGGTCTGACATCAACCGCGAGCTGTGGCGTTGCGCCGCCAATCAGACGACGCCGCGTCCCTTTATTCGCGCCGAACTGTGGCGTCGTGTCGATCATGCAAAGCATCTCGAAAAAACAGCCGCCATCAGGATGATGCGTGCCAAAACCCCGCCGTGCGCCATATTTA
>JAZODZ010000452.1:0-11390 GCA_045597285.1 Myxococcota bacterium | reverse complement strand
TGCAGACTGTCTTGAGAACTCTTGCACACGCGATGATTCTTCATCAGATAACCTACCTCATTCTTATATTTGTGGAGAATGCCAGAACGGTAAAACCAAACTATGGCATCATTCCTCTGGCATATGTATATCATCAACCTGTAATAACGGCAAATGGGTTGATGATTTGGATTATTGTGGAGGCTTTTCCTGTATAACAGATGAGAATGGCAATCCCCAAAAATGCGGTAAATGTTTAAACAATACTCAACATTGTGATAAAGATACCAAAATATTACATCTTTGCCAAAACGGAACATATATCGATCTATTGGAATGTAACAGCTGTAAAAATGACATTTGTTCAACAGATAAAACTGATATACCTGATGACAAGTGCCAAAAGAAAGAAAATTCTGACATTTATTTGGCTTATAGCTCAAACGGAGAGATTAGTATTTGCTTAGCCGATTGTATAGTTGAGAATAATGAAGGAAAATGCAAGGATTGTGTCAAAGACGAATACAATCAGATTCAAAACATTTGTTACACTAAAACTTGTAACGATGGGTCTTTTGGCAACACAAACAAGTGCCTTGATATTGATGTTTCATGTAAGGGCACTCCCGGTAATTACACGGGGTGTGGTGAATGTATGAATAACAGTTTTGTTTATTCGTATTCAGATGAAGAGCATTTATGTACTTACAAAGAATGCGAATTAGGAACCTGGATAGATAAAAAATGTGCAGACAATGTTTCATGTTTAGGCACCGCACCTAATTATACAGGATGCGGTGAATGCAAAAACGATGATGAATATTATAGTATGATTAGCAATGTCTGCCAGCATTATCAATGTACTTCTGGAAAGTGGAACATCAATTCTTGCAACAATGCATCCTGTTTAATTGATGAATCAGGTAATTACACAGGTTGCGGCGAATGCATCAATGATACCCAGAAATGCGTTGAAACTGATAATTCCTGCACTTGCCAAAAATGCGAAAATGGCCAATGGAAGACTATTTGCCAATCAAACTCATGTTCAGGGACAGCACCAAATTATACAGGTTGCGGTGTTTGCAAAAATGGTGAAACCAAGTACACCATGAATGGCAATACGTGCCAAACGCGTAAATGTGTATCAGGCAAATGGGAAATCACAAACTGCTCTGGCAACAATTCATGTAAAGGCTCTACAAATAATTATACCGGTTGCGGGGAATGTATTAATGGAAGCCTTTCTGGCTTTTATCAAGCGAGTGATAAGTGCCTTTACAACAAAAAATGTGTATCAGGTACGTGGCAAGACATAGGTGCAAAGTCTTGCCAAGATACCCCCTCCGTTTCCTGTAAAAAATCCGGCGGTAAATTCTCAGGTTGTGGCGAATGTTACAACCCAACGCCAAAATGTGTACAAGGCTATCGGTATGATTGCGTGGACGGTGTTTGGTCTTCACAAGGGAAATACTGTCCTACTGGATGTGACAGCAAAGGTGAAAAATGCAAATAGAGCCTGTGTATATCAGCCGTCTTGCCCCCCACAAGCGAGTATGGTAAAAATCGCAAAGGTTTTGTCCTCATTTCCTATGCTTGATTATGAAAAGCCAATACATTCTCTCCATTATCCTTTGTTCGGCTCTCATCCTCAGTTGTTCGGACGAAATAATCAATAGCCCAGTCGATCATCCTGTGCCCACGACGCCGACATCTTCCAACTGCGGCAATGGCCGATTGGATCAAGACGAAATCTGCGACGGCAATTTGTTTGCCGACAATGCGGCTTGCCCTGATAACTATGAACTCATCGACGGGGCCAGGCTAGAATGCTCATCGTCATGCACACTCGTCACAGAGCAATGCACACCAGTCCAAACCACGATCGATAATCCCGATAATCCCGACAATCCCAACAATCCCGACAATCCGCCCGATACGTCTCGATGTGGCAATGGCCTATTGGACGAAGGCGAACCTTGCGATGGCGCTTCGTTTGCCAACGAACCTGTCTGTCCAGAGGGGACTGTTCTCACTCAGGGGCAGGCGATAACATGCACCGACAGCTGCACGATAGACACGAGCGCTTGCAAAGCCCCGTGTGGAAACGGCCAGCTGGACAGCGGTGAACCCTGTGACGGTTCCCTTTTTGCCGTCGAAGTCAGTTGTCCCGAAGGCACTGCACTCGCTTCGGGCAAATCCATCACCTGCTCAGCACAGTGCACGGTCGACATGAGTGCCTGCGAATCGCTACCGCCATGCAAAACCTATATCGAATATGGCATGAACTGGATTCACGGTCCAAACCATGATGCGCAATACGACATCGCCGACGGGCTCGTGACCTGGGATGGCAACTGCACACACGACGGCAACGGTTCTTACGCCGTCCTGTCGAACGGCTGGAAGCCCGGATTTTCAGACCACAACTGCCTGATAGCGCTTCAAACACAGGGGTATTGCCAGGGCATTGACAACGTATGCCGAACGCGCATTACTTATGCGAATAACTGGATTCACGGTCCCAATCACGATGCGCAGTATGATGAAGTCCAGGGCGTCGTCACGTGGGGCGGCATGGGCGATTCAGGCTCAACGACACTGTCAAATGGCTGGAAGCCTGGCTATTCTGGCGAATGCGCAATGTCCATTCGATATACCCAGTGCGGTAAAATGTATAACAATCCAGTCATTAATGAAGACAATCCCGATCCCGGGGCGGTTCTCGACGGCGATACTTATTACGCGGCAACGACTGCAGGATGTTCTGGGGGCGCTTATAGAATCCATTCATCGACCGATCTCGTCCACTGGACTTTCCATAACTGCGCGTTCCCCAATGGACAGACGCCTTCATGGGCTGTAAGCCATTTCTGGGCTCCGGAATTACACAAAGTCGGCGACAAATGGCATATATACTTTAGTGCCAAAGATAAAACGACACAGCAGTTCTGCGTCGGTGTGGGAACCGCCGATAATCCCATCGGGCCTTATAAAGACAAAGGAACGCCGCTCGTATGTAAAGATAATATGGGGGTCATCGATGCGCATTATTTCAAGGATCCCGTTGATGGCAATCATTATATTATTTGGAAAGACGACGGCAATGCAGTCGGCAAAAGTACCCCCGTCTTTATACAACCTCTCACGCCAGACGGATTAAATACTACGGGTACGCCAAAACAAATCCTCATCAATGACCAGGCATGGGAAGGGGCACTCATCGAAGGCCCGTGGATGATTAAACGCGGCGATTATTATTATTTATTTTATAGTGGCAATGGATATACAAGCCCGAAATATGCGATTGGCGTTGCACGTTCCAAATCTTTGATGGGAACATACGAAAAGCATCCGACACCACTCGTCCAAATGAACAGTCATTTTCAGGGACCGGGGCACGGTTCGGTCATTCAGACAAAATCTGGCCAATGGGTGCATGTCTATCATTCATGGATTCATGGAAAGATAAACGCATCCCCTGGGCGGGTGCTTCTCGTCGATCGCATTTTCTGGAAAGATGACTGGCCCTATTCGTATTCGGCTCCACTCAAGCAGTCACAGCCTTATCCAGATGTCAATTGATCCGCCATGTCGCGGCGTATCGGCCGCAGGTCGATAGCCCGCGCCCAAAACAATGTAGTGCGCGTATGCAATAGCGCACCAGCGAGCCGTATGCGCCGAAGGCGCATAGGTGAGCGCATAAAAACATGGAAGGCACGTGTCGTGACACGTGCCCACGCGCGGCGTATCGGGCGGAACGCCGATAGCCGTGCCCCAAAACATATAAATATTAATCGGACAGGCGCTGGATTTTGGCAACGCCGTTGCCTCTGTGACCGATTTCGGAACCACCGTTATGTGTCGGCATGGATTCGTTGCCGGATTTCATGACGGTTTCGGTGAACACGAGGCCGGAGTAATGATTGGGCGAACCGGTATGCGTGATATGGCCTGCGGTTGAGGCACCATCGATGGCGTTGCAGCCTGTATGGCCGGAAATGAAGGCCGAACCGCCCGCGCCGGAACAAGCCGCGCTCGAATGGCCTGTGGTCTGCGTCGAACCGCCATAGTAACCGCCGCCGCCGCCGCCGATACCGAGCGTACCTTCGCATTTGCTCACGCCGTTTTTGCCGTAACCGAAGGCGTGGCCGGACGTCTGGGTGCCGGGCGCATAAAGCGACGCGTAAGAATATCCGCTCAGACCGCCGCCGTAACCGGCATGGACGTTTCCGTTGGTATGCCAGTAGAAGTTCGAGCACTGCCCGCCGGCACCGCCCGCGACCATGATACGCGACTTGAGGCTGTCGAAGTCGTTCCAGGCACCGCCGACGAGACGGAAGTCGGAAGCGCCGCCGCCGCCGCCTGCCGCTTCATTATCGGACGTATCCCACGAACCGGTGCCGCCGCCGTTCCAACCGCCAGCCACGGACGCCTGATTGAGCACGCCATTCGCGCCCTGTCCGCCGACGTACACGTAAATCGTCGTCGTCTTGTCGAGCGAGAGTTTGCCTGCCGTATAGCCACCAAGGCCGGTCGGCGTCTCGTGGAACACGCCTTCATCGATCGTGCCGCCGCCCGACGCGCCCCAGGCTTCGAACAAATAGACACCCGGAACGAGCACCACCGATTCGGGCTTACCGGTAAAGGTGAACGTCTGGTGATCGAAAGCGACGACCGTGACCTTCACATCCTTGGTCAAGTCGTTGTAAACCGCCGATTCCGACGAACTCTTGACCGTGACCGTGACATCCGTCGTGGCCTCTTCGTAGCCCGCAATATTAATCGTTACCGACTGCGGCTGATCCCAGTTGTCCTTGGTAAAGGTGAGCGATTCCTGGACGACGCCGGCAACCGTGGGTCTGGACGACTCGAACGTAATCGTGACAGGCTCGACAGGCGCGGAGTTCAGCGAGATATTGATCGTCCCCGCCGTAACATCGGGCGAAAGCGTGAGATTGCCGGGGCTTGCCACGATATTGGCCGTCTCGTTGTCGATGACGGTATAAATCGGCGAATTGGCAGAAAGCGCGTTGAAACTCGTATCCTCCGATGTCGATTCGACGATGATATAGGCATCGACGTTGCCGTCCGAAAACTGGTCATCGACGCTTTCGACCTGAATTTCCTGCGGTTTGTTCCAGTTCTGCGGCGTGAACGTCAGCGGCTGACTGTTGGACAGAACGATCTCGCTGGCGTCCGAAGAACGCACCGTCACCGTGACATCGGACGTGGGTTCTGCCGAGAGCTGCACCGTGAACGTGGCGTGTTCGGCAAGCTCTTCCTTGAGGGAAGCGTGATCGCCGGTAACGATGAGCTTCGCGACGTCGTCGTCTTCGGTCACGAAGGTTATCGGCGTGATGGCAAGGCCGTCGAAATGTTTGTCTTCCGACTGGGAGGCAAACGTAACCTTGGACGACACGTTGCCGTCGATAATGCTGTCATCGACACCCTTAATGACGATGGACTGCGACTTGTTCCAGTTCTCGGCATTGAACGTGAGGGAGAGCATGTTTTCATCGGCAATCGCGAGTTCGCTCGGGTCTTCGACAGTCACCGAAATCGTGACATCGTTATCCGGAATGGCGATGAGGGAGACGTCGATTTTGGCCTCGGAACCTTTCTCGGTGACTGTCGTCGTCTCGGCAATCGCATTGGCCCCGACGACAGTCGTGTCGTGGCAAACACCGAGCAGCGTAATGCCGTCAAAGACATAAGTCGAGTCCGTGGATGAGAAACTGAACGAAACCGTGAAGTTCTGGTCGCCGTCGACTTTGTAATCCTGCACGCCCGTGACCGTGAAGTTCTGGAGGACGTTCCAGTTGTCGGGTGTAAAGATGATCGTGTCCGTATCGAGCGCGGCTTCTCCAGGCTTGTTAATCGTCGCCTTGATCGTGACCTCCGCCGCCGGTTTGGAATTGAGAATGATGCCGACCACGGCTTTGGTATCGGATTCGTCGACTTCGATGGCGTTTGCAGAGAACGTGACGCCGGCCTGATCGTCATCGGTATTGACGAGCCGGACGGGTGGAATCACGAGCCCGTTGAAGTCTGTATCTTCGGACTGCGTCTGACCGAACTCGATGCTGTATGTCATCTGATCCTGTGTTTCTTTTTCGTCGTCGTTCTGGCCTGTCACAATGACGGTGTGCGGCTGATCCCAGTCATCCGGCGTGAAAGTGACTGACTCGACATTGACGGTGCCTTCGGTGGTATCGCTGGACGTGACGGTGAATGTCACATCGGCGGTGGGCTTTGCAGAAAGCGTGATTTCGAGGGTGACGGTTCCGCCGGCCTCGTTCGTCATGCTGCCTTCGGGATACGTCACAATGACATGGGCCTTGTCGATATCGATGTTGACGAGGTCGTCGACTGACGCGGCCAGGCCGTTAAATTCTGCGTCGTCAGACTCGGTACTGAACGCGACGGCATACGTCTGGTCGCCGTCGATAACGCCATCGGGCACGCCGGCCAGCGTGACGGACTGCGGCTGATTCCAGTTGGACGGCGTAAAGACGAGTGCACAGCTGTCGCCACCACAGACGGCCTTGGCCTCGGTATCGTCCGAAACCAGGTACGTCACGGTGACATCACTCGCTGGCTCGTGGTTGAGCACGACCGAGATCGCGGTTGTTTTGCCCTTTTCATCCGTCGTCTTGTCGTCGTTGGCAACCGAGATGGTCAGCGCGGGATCGCTGTCGAACGCGCATTGTCCGTCCGAGCCACAAATCTTTCCCTGCTTGCACTCGACACCGACGCAGTTGACAAGAATGCAGTCGCCGCCGACGCACACGGAATCCGTCGGGCAGGAACGGTCGAGGCAGATATTCTCAATACATTCGCCGCCCTTGCAGGTTTCGCCTTCTTTGCAAGTCTTGTCAATGCACGCCGTTTCCACACAAATTCCAGCGACGCAGGTTTCTTCGGCGCCACAGGTTTTATCCTGGCATCCGTCATCGACGCAAATGCCATCGCTGCAAATCTTGCCGTCATCGCATTTCTTGACTTCGCCGTTTTCAATACACGCATCGTCAATGCAGGTGCCTAGACCTCCGACCACAAGACAGCTCTTGCCGTGATCGCAGTTCACTTTGGCGCACGGATCGTCATTCGTCACCGGCTGGCATGTGCCGCTTGCCACGTCGCAAGCCTCCCCGTCGGGACACGTTTCGGGGCATTGGGGCACAATGGGTTCGCATGATTTCGACTCTGCGCTGTAAGCCTGACCTACGGGACAGGTTTTATCGAGCGAGCCGCTGCTGCTATCGTCGCTGCACGCGTAGAGCAAACCGGCTGACGCAAGAATCGACATAATACATAGAGTTTTCCGCATAATGACTCCTTGAAAATGGATAAACATCGGATGTTCCGAACAGCGCGGCATTATATCGGAAAACGCCCGTACTTCAAAGCGCATGGCTTGGTTACGATTTGTGTGGTGCACGCCTATTGACATACGGCGTGCCTGCGCCGCGCTATTGGCATACGCGCGGCGACTATGAGGCAGGAGGCAATAGTTCTGCACCAGAGCATGGATATCTCGTGAACAGAAACTATTCAGCCTCTAACAGTGCGTCTGAATTATGTGGTTCTATTGGCCCCAGGCAGTGGAACGTATCCCGCCGAGTATCGCAATGCGATAGCGGCGGTTCGCACGGCGTATCGGCAACGCCGATAGCCGTGCCCCATGATCCATGGTAGGCACGTGTCGTGACACGTGCCTGCACGCCGTATGCGCAACGCGCATAGGCGAACGCCGCACGGCGTATCGGCAACGCCGATAGCCGTGCCCTACCCTGCAAAAGAGAGTTTGATATTGCCGCGATCGTCCGTGCCGGCAATCCGGACGGGAATGATGTCGCCGGGTTTGTAACGATCCTCGACAAACCTGCCGTCCGAGGGAATGTCATTGAAGTGTAGCGAGGCTTCCATGTTGGGCATGAGTTCGAGTTTGATGAACGGGGATTTGACGAACAGGACATAAGCCTGGACGACATCGCCGATGGCAAATCGTCGATTTTTAGCCATGATGGCGATTTTGGCGGCCTGCATACCGGCTTCGTCTGTGCCCGCAATGCGAACGACGCCGTCGTCATCGATATCGATTTGCGTCCCGGTCTGCGCCATGAGTGCGCGGATATTGGAACCGCCGGAACCAATGACATCGCCAATGACGGCTTTGCGTATCGTGAGCTGCTCAATTTTCGGCGCGTGTGGCGCGAGTCGCGGGCGCGTGGAGGGTAGCGTCTTGAGAATGTGATCGAGGATATAATGGCGAGCCTGGCGAGCCTGAAGGAGCGCCTGACGCATCGTTTCGCGGCTCAGCCCCTCGATTTTGAGATCCATCTGAAGGGCAGTGACGCCGTGTTTTGTGCCGCAGACTTTGAAATCCATGTCGCCGAGGTGATCCTCGTCGCCGACGATGTCCGTGAGCACGGCATGGCGGCCGCCTTCCGAGATAAGCCCCATTGCAATGCCCGTCACGGGGGCTTTGATCGGCACGCCGGCATCCATCAGAGCCAGACAGCCCGCACAGACCGTCGCCATCGACGACGAACCGTCGCTCGACAGAATATCGCTCACGAGCCGAATCGTGTACGGGAACTTGTCGAGTGGCGGAATGACCGCAGAAAGCGCTCGCTGGGCCAGCATACCGTGTCCAATCTCCCGACGGCCAGGCGTTTTCTGACCACGCGCCTCGCCGACCGAATACGGCGGGAAATTGTAATGCAGGAAGAAATTGCAGTCTGTCGAACCAAACATATCGTCAAGGCGAAGGGCATCGCGAACACCTCCGAGCGTGCACGTCGAAAGCGACTGCGTGAGACCGCGTGAAAAGAAAGACGAACCGTGCGCACCCGGCAGAACGCCGACACTGCTGGAAAGCGGACGGACCTGATCGAGACGGCGGCCATCGAAACGCTGGCCGTTGAGGATGTTATTGCGGGCGTTGGTGCGGACGATTTTCTCGAATTCATCGTTCCAGTGCGTCTGCGAATACGCCACACCGAGTTCATCCGATTTGGTCTTGATTTTGTCGAGCACATCCGTTTTGGCGGCCTTGAGTGCATTTGCGCGATCCCATTTTCCACCGAGATGAAGGGCATCCTGAACGGCAGGTTCAACAGAATTGAGCAGATCCGTCAGTTCCTTCGGATCGGGATCGGGCAGGACGAGCGCCATTTTTTCGCGCCCACATTTCTGAGCGAACTGGCGCTGTGCCTCGATGAGCGGCGCGGCCGTTTCGGAAGCGAAATCCATGCAGGCGAGCTGGTCGTCTTCGGAGACTTCGGATGCACCGCCTTCGACCATGATAATGCCGTCGGGCGATACGCTGATGACGAAATTCATGTCGGATCCCGCCGTTTCGTCGCGCGTCGGGAACGCGATAAACTGACCGTCTTTGCGCACAATCCTCAGGCCAACGACGGGGCCGTCCCAGGGAATATCGCTAATCATGAGCGCGAGGCTTGCAGCATTCAGGGCGACGGTCGGCATATCGAGATTTTCGTCGCCCGAAAAGGCCATGATCGTCACGACGGTTTCGCGCCGATAGCCCTCGGGGAAAAGCGGCCTCAGGCTCCTGTCGTTCAAGCGGCTCGAAAGCGTTTCGGCATCGCTGCTGCGAAGCTCGCGGCGTCCGGCACCGACAGGGAAATGCCCCGCACCCGCATATCTTTCGCGATATTCAACCGTGAGCGGGAAAAAATCCTGATCCGGATTGCTTTCGCCGGCAACCACGGTCACGAGAAGAACTGCCTTTCCGCACCGAAGGACGACGCTTCCGTTCGTCTGCGGAGCCCACACACCCGTTTCGAACGACACGGTGCGCGAACCAATGAGAAGATCGAGTGTTTCTGCCATGATGAAAACTTCCTGTCGTGTAATAAAGAATCGAAATGATACGTTATCTACTGATTTTTATCGGATAAAAGTTGGGGGAAATTCCAGATTGTGAATTTCCCCCGCTGCAAATGACAGAATCAGCTTAATTGACCGGCACGTCGTCGACGATGAACCGATATACCGTGGAACGGTTGGAAAGCGTGGTCAGGACGCCGGGGGCGAGGACCGGGGCCGTCGTGAAGTCAGACCCCATATCGACGACGTGCTTGAGCGAGCCATTGACGCGGTCGAGAACGACGAGGCCGTATTTCTGGACGGAGGCGTAAATGTCAGATTTTCCGAGCGCCAGCGGTGAAATCAGGGCGTCTTTTTGAACGATGTTTTGCCAATAAGTCTCGCCAGTTGAGCGTTTGATTCTGAAAATGCCCATCTGCGAGGAAACATAAATGCTGTCCTGGAACGCACGGATGGAGCTGATACCAAAGATTTCCCGTCGCCAAATCGTGTGTCCATCGTCGGCAGAAAGGGCATAGAGACCGCCCGAAGACGTGGCGACATAGAGCGTGCCGTCGATACGGAGCGGCGTGACATCGAGATCCTTGAACCTGGCTTCCGGTGCGAGTTCGCGAGTCCAGATCGCGGTTCCGTTGCTTGCAGAATAGGCGACGAGATAACCGTCCGAAAACCCGCCGTAGACGATGCCGTTATCGATGAGCGGCGCAGACTGGCCGTACATCGAAAACTCCTGCGAACGCGGGCGCTCGCGCCGCCATTTGAGCGTTCCCTTTGCTTCGTCAATCGCAAAGATTCGATTATTGGCGTTGATGCAGGCGACGATACCATCCTTGACTGAAATGGAATTTTCTACTGCGACGCCGGTTTCATATCGCCAAATGGTCTCGCCAGTGCGGATGTTGAGCTTGACTACGACGCCGTCGCCGAGTCCGACAAAGACGGCGTTCTGCGTGACGACAGGGCCAGCTGTGACCGGCATTTTCATGTCCTGTTCCCACTTGGATTTGCACGTGGCCTCGTCGATGGCGACGATTTTTCCAAGCGAGGAAGCGACATAAGTCACGCCATTGGATGTCGTGATATTGCCGAGTTCGAGCGGCATGATTTCGCCGAGGTACTTGCCAAATCCGGGGGAAAGCTCGTAATGGCAATCGAGTGCCATGTCGTACTGGGCACTCCGGGGCACGGACGTAGCGGACGCCTTAATGCCGGAATCGGAAGCGCACCCGAGGAGCAGCGAGCAAAGTGCAAAGAGCAGGCATTTTTTCATTACAAGTCAGCCTGTGGAAGAGGGGCCTGCGGCTGTTCTGGCGCCTGCGTGGGGACATGGGATTTCCAGTCTGGCGTCAGCAGGCGAAGCTGAGCCGTCGCACGGGATTTCGCCGAAACATCGCCGGATTCGCGAAGAATCAGGTCGTATTGGGCAATGGCATCCTGAACGGAGCCCTTAATTTCAAAGAGTCTGGCTTTTTCGAAACGCGCATACGAGGTGAACGCGGCGTTTTCGGCGGGAATCTTGTCGTAGAGCACCATGGCTTCATCGTATTTTT
>JAZODZ010000451.1:0-18456 GCA_045597285.1 Myxococcota bacterium | reverse complement strand
GGCATGGCATGTCGAGGCCGTTTTCTTCTTCAAAAAGAATTATTCGGGATGCGCAGACGATGGTTGATGTGCAAAAAAATGTAAAACGTACCAAGACCGGAACGATAACCAATTACTTCATATACTATGTCAGGGGTAATGAGAGCGTATTTTTAGTCAGGGTAGAAGCGCTAAGTGAAGTCAAGGTATGTAAAGCGGTATTTAACGCATTGATTCATGTCGAAATGCAGGATTGACATAAACTTCATCTGTGGTAATACTTGTACACGGGCTTGATGCCAGGCTTTGTAACAAATATGTGTGAGGAACCATGATTAAATTAAAGGGACTCCCCGAGAACAATAATACAAAACGACGTTCTACGAAAGAATATAAGCGTTTTGATCGCGATAATCCATTAGGCCATTGGGTGATGCCCGAAAACTTTCAGCTGGATGAAATTGCCGGGCAATCCGGAAACAAAATTTATAGAATTGGATATAAAGTAAGGCCATGGCGAGTTATTTTTTATATTGCCTGGGGTATCATCTGCATTATGTGCATATTCCTATATTTTATGTCAGGTAATAGATATACCCGCAGATATGATAACTTAGAGGAACGAGCCACTCTTGTTCGCTACTTTTTGTCGGGTGCCGGCGTGTCTGTCATTGCATCATATTTTGCATTTATCAGTTTACATCTCGATGTCACTCCCCAAGAATTCAAAGTAGGGTATGGCATGAGAATACCATGGCTATTCACTAAAACAATAATTCGTGATCAGGCTTTAAGGCTTGAAGTGACTGAGAATGAAAAGTTCAATTTATTGGATACAGCTTCAGCGTTATTAAATGGCGATCAGCGAACTATATACAGAATTTACTATGTCAGGAATGATCAGAGAATCTTTTTAATGAAAGTCAAATCAGAGACGGAGCTTTCTACGTATCAATCCTTTTTTGAAGAATTAATCCATGTCGGATTTTAGATTTGGAGGAACCGATGAAACGTGAATTATCGATGGCATTCTTTGGCCTGGCCTTGATTGCCGGATGCGAAAAGAGTTTAACCGTCAACACGAACGACAGTCATCCGGCGCTTTCCAACGATAATGCCGTGAATCAGCCGGATGTGAATGAAGCGAATCCGACTCAGGCGAATCAAGCAGAAAAGCAGAAGGCGATTCAAGACGCCGAATCGAAACCCGCCCAGCCCACAGATGAACCCCCTTCCGTTGCTGACGAGGCCAAATCGGCAGATAATTCCGGCGATGAGTCGAATTGTCCAGAACCCGATTTTTACGCCTATGATGAGGCGAACTTGGCTTTTGGCGAAGATGTCGAAAGCACGTATGGAACGGTTTGCAAGGACGGCATTTCCTATTGTTACGGCATGGATAACGAGCCCATCGCAATGCCAAAAGAACCGTCCGGATGGGGATGCCGTCACGTCGCCAGTATGCCAAATGATAAAAAGTTTCGGCACGAATATCTGTATCTCGAAGATGTTAAAACTTCACAGATATTGGCAGAAGATGATTTTCATCGCGTGAACAGAAAATATGTCGAATGGGCATTTATGCAGGCCTGGGTTTGTGAAGACGACGACGGGTGTTCCTGTGGCGGCAAATCGTGCCCGTTGAATACCTTATGTATTGACGAAAAATGTTACTGTAACGACAAACCGTACAGCGGTGGCAAGTGTACGCTCAAACAGCCGGAATTTAAGGGAATCAGCAATGACTCTGATGTCAATGACGATGACGACGATTCCGAAGGCAACGGCTTCGTAACCAAAAAAGCTCGCCGAGGCAACGACGGCCGTGTCATTGAAGATGAATACGATTATTATTGTGGAAATACAAAAATGGTTTCAGACTCCGAGGTACAGAAATGTATTCAATTGGCCGACGGTCGCAAAGCCATCTATTTTAAGGGATCATATAACGGTAACAATATCGAGGATGACTATTATAAAGATTTATGTCTTCAGAAGGATAAAGATGGGGATTGCATCATTCGTGTCAGGAATATCGATGCGGAACGCAAACGCCGCGATGGCAGCCCTGAATACAAATGCGGAAAAGAAACATGCGTTTTGAAAGAGGCGTGTCTGAACAACCATTGTGTCGGTCTCGGTACCTTGAAGCCGCTTCCTTCGAATGAATATACGTGGAACACTTATTTCCCCCTATGTATCAAAGATGCGGGGTGCAAATGCGGTTCACGTCAATGTAAAAAAGACGAATATTGTACAGATTTCGGCTGCACGGATTCCCCGTACCAAAAGAAAATCAAGGGCAAATCGGTACGATTTGCCTATCTCCTTACGGATTATGGCACGCTTGTCAGCGATTCCGAGGATAGCCGTCCGAGGACGGAATACAAGTTTTCACAGCCCAACGAGATGACTGGGTTCGAAATACTGACGAGCAAGGACGCTGCGGCGTGCGACAACTTTACGATGCCGGATAAGGTCGAAGATTATGTCTGTGTATTCGACGAACGCGAGGACGGCTGCGGGGAAGGGCCGCAGACTTATATCTCGTCAGCCGGGTATTTCTGCAATAATCCAAAGGGCTGTACTTGTGGAAACACCCTGATACCGCAGTTTGCTGGTTGCCGTCTTGGCAAACCCAATTACGATGCGGTTTATCAAACATTGGCCTGCCATCACGAGCTGAACCATTATTTTGCGACGGATCTGGCTGCATTGCGCCGACTTGTCGACGAGAAGGGATGGTGTGTGTGCGGAAGTTCCGTCGTACCTCCCAATATGAAGGGGTATGAGTGCAATTCCCTGGCGATGATATGCAGGCTGAAAGATGGCTGCGAATGCGGCGACGCAAAGTGCAAGTTCGACGAAACGTGCGTAAAACCCGGCGAATGCCGGAAATAATGGCCTTTATTCGAGATTATCGACGCAAATCACCAGGTCAAATGCCCCCAGGTGTTGTTCAATCCGTTCAATGACATCCTGACGGACGGCCGCGATTAAATGGTAATCGCGGCGTTCCAGCGCATCTCTGAGGCATGGTATCACCCCATCCCCGGCGGCTTCGAGGCGGCCGAGTTCGTCGACGACAATCACATCGGTTGCCCGTTTGAACCGTTCTGCCGCCCATCCCCAGGCTTCTTCGTCAAACGCATAGCCGCATCCGGTTTGGTTTTTAACGGCGACATTGCATCTTTCCCCCGATTTTATATCGACAAATTCATAGCCGATTCGTTCAGCCCCTTTAAATACGGCTGTTTCGATGATGCCATCGACATCGAAGCCGACACCAGTCAATTGCTCGGCGATTGCCCGCAGACATGTCGTTTTGCCCGCATGCACTCCCCCCGTGATCGCGATCCGAACGGGCCTGTGCAGGCCATCATGCGGTTTTAACATGCCCACGATGCGCTGTATGTTGTCGGATAATGATTTCAACGTTGCCTCTTTTTTACTCATTTGTATGGAATAACGTGTATAATACTGAAGACTGTTTTCGAACAGCCAGCTGGTGATCAGTATTGACGATTTTGAAAGGTATTTGAATGAAAATCCGACATTTTTGTTTGCTCGTAATGGCCAGCCTGTTATCGGGCTGTGTTCTGTCTGAAGCCGCTGATATTGAATGTGAGAATGACGACGAAGTATATGAAAACGATTTAGATGGCAAATGTCAGCTTCGCATGGTTTGTAAAGGTCACCAGTGGGATCGCGATACCCCGGCGAATGCGTGCGGCGATGTCTCGTGTATGCCTGGCGAGAATTACAAGACCGGCATTTGTGACAAGGACGAATCCACTGAATTTTGCGATGAAAACGATTTTCAATACGTGTGCGGTGAATGTCTGAACGGTACCCATCTATGCGAAGAAAATGACGGTAAGGCCACGTTGAAAACCTGTAAAAATGGACGATGGTCTGCCCCCGTTGAATGCTCGGAGGACGGCGTTCAGTTTTCGTGTAATGAAGACAAGACGGATTGTGGCGTCTGTTACAACGGCGACTCGACGTATCTGAATGACGACAACTCGCATTGCCATGCACAGTCCTGCGTGCATGGCGCATGGGTTCAGGATATCGATTCGCTCAAATGCCAAGATCCGGTCGTTTCCTGCCGAATTGAAGAAAGTACACGCCAATGCGGTGAATGCCATAACAGCGATATTCGATGCTCGAATACCGAAACCGGATCCCGTCTGGAAAGCTGCCAGAACGGCTTGTGGGTGAGCAAATCGGATTGTTATGGCATATCTGGCCCGGTTTCGTGCGACAATGATATGGCTTTATGCGGAGAATGCCTTAACGATTCACTCAATTACTTTTCAAACGACAATAAATGCTCGTACTCTTCCTGTAAGAATGGAACCAAGCAATCGGATACCACGCCTTGTTTGAAAGACGGCAAACCCGTGTCATGTCGCGAAGATGAAATGAATCAGATGGCGTGTGGTGAATGCATGAATGGCGACACGCGATGCATCGAAGCAGATAACAACGCGTGGATGGAAACGTGTTTTAAAGGCGTGTGGCAAAAGTCTTCCGAATGCGGAATCGGAGCTAGGTGCAAATCCGACAAGACAGCCTGCGACAAATGCAGTGACGGCGCGAAACGATATGCCAATAATCCTGCAACGATGGTTTGCGAGGAACAGGCTTGCACAGCAGGCGAATGGACTACTATCAACGATAGCGTTTGCAATGGGCTCGCTTGTCATTATAGTGAGAATGTGCCTGGATGTGGTGAATGCCTGAATGGTGATCACCAGTGCATCGAACGCGATAAAAAGGGCGTAAAACAGGTTTGCACGAACGGCAAATGGGAAGATCTGCTGTCATGTACTACAGACGGTCAGAATGCCGTCTCGTGTGCAGGCAATATGTGTGGTGAATGTATAACGGGAGATGTTAAATACGAAGACAAAGCTGATTTGTTATGCCATCGCTATACTTGCCAGAATGGCGTCTGGGAAGAAACAGGACACTGCGATTCCGATGTCTCGTGTAAAGAAGTCAATGGTAAAAAAACTTGTGGCGACTGCCAGAATTATACGATATCCGCACAAAACACGAAAACGGTTGTTACATGTCTGGATGGTAAAAAACTCAGCAAGGATTGCAGCCTTTATCAAATTGTTTCAAAAGGTGTTTTCGATAAATGTATTACCTTTGCTTTTAACCTGGCGGTAGATTATGTCGACTGTTATAACGATACTAAAGGCATCGGTTATAAAGTATCAAACGATATACACTGCTCTGGTTATTCCTCGTGTACCATCATGGGAGCTTCAACAACCAGTTGCGGAAAATGTCACAATTTCGACACCAAATGCACCAATAAAGAAACAATGCAAACCTGTATAAACGGCAATTGGGGATTCGACGAAAAAGTCGATGAATCGATATGCAGCTGCACTGACTCCAGCACTCGATGCCATAATGATCAGCTTCAGGTTTGTAAAAACGGCATTTGGAACCATTCCGAGTACTGTTCATTAGGGTGTGATGAAGAAAAAGGACAATGCAAGAAATGTGAATCCGGCAGCAAATGCTCATCCGATAAGAAAACACAGCAAACTTGCGTCGATGGTTTCTGGGTTGACTCTGAATGCCCCATTCTCTGTACTGGTGCGGGGATTTGCGGTGAGTGTGAGATTGACTCTAAAGAATGTAATGGAGATAATCTAAAAGTGTGTAGTAGCGAAGGAAAGTGGGAAGTCACTTCTTGCGATTTTGGTTGCGATAGTAATAAAAAGAAGTGTTTTGTATGTGAATCCGGTACTGGGAAATGCACTTCCTCTAAGATGCGCCAAACTTGTGATAATGGTTACTGGGGAGCTTACGAGAACTGTAAAACTGCCTGTGACAGTAACACGGGTGAATGTACATGAGAAATGGTTAATCCATCATTATGCGGTCATTGCCATAATATTATGAAATAGGCAGAATTGTTCCCGTTTATGTTCTGTCTCTTAACTTGCTTTTAACCATTCAGCGTATGTGATTTCTTTTCCTGCTTTTTGATATACTTCTATATGCTCTTTCGAATAATTGAAAATTATATTGAATGCCTCTTTAATTTCCTTATAAGTCTGAAATGCGCTTAGTTTGGTAGTGCCAGTTTTGTTTGTTAGTTTTTTGACCTTCTCAAATATGTCTGGATCGGCAGAAACCTCTCCTTCCCATATGTTTGGATCGGTATCGCACACCAGATCCAGCATATAGTCCGTATCAAGGTTTAAGTGTTTATATTCTTTTAACCAATATTTACCGAGCGCATTGTGCCACTTTTTGAAGGCATCCCATAATGTTATCTCTTCTGTTCGAGCCGTAGATTTCTGCATAGTCTGGTTTCCTTGTTAGATCTTGTTTAGTATTTTCTATCAAAATACAGAATAAGACAACCACAGAACGTTAGATAGCCAGGATTCCATTACTTCTTGAGCAGTTCAATCCCATCCTTCCAATCTCTATCGATGGCAAAGTCGAGGGCTGTCTGTCCCTTGGCATCCTTAATACTCACATCTGCTCCTGCATCGAGTAGGAGTTGTAGATAAATGAGATTATACTCATCCACAGCATAGAAAAGCGCCGTCCATCCCTTGGGATCCTGTGCATCGATCGACAGTCCGGCCTTTATCAATACATTTATCATTTGTTTGAAGTTAGTTACTTCAGCTTCTGGGAAAACATTCAAATCGAACTTTGCTGCGGCCATCAAAAGCGTTGCGCCTTCGATATCAGAGTTATCCTCTTCATAGCCGTGATATACTGTTTTTACATCGAGACCGTTGTCGATGAGTATCTGCAATGTTTCCGCGTTGCCATGGCGCAAATTGACACCAGCGAGCATGAATGGATCGGTCATCTTGGCTCCGGCATCGATGAGTATTTGCATAGACTCGGGATTTCTGGCTTCAATGGCACGCCTCAATGGCGGGTAAAAGTCACTATTGGGATCTGTCCCTGCCTTGAGCAATAGACTTGTCAGATATGGGTTTATAACGGCATTGCCCAAAAATACATCAGCGTCATTTAACGCTTTAACATCTTCACCGGCATTGATGAGCAAATCACAAATTCTTTGATAATTTGAAATAGATTCTTTTATGATTTCAATTTTGTTTTTATATTGATTAATTAAATCCTCATGTGTCATATTCTTCTTTCTGGAAATGAATTCCAATTCCAAATCGGTATCGTCGCCACTTTCAAATCTTCGGAGAAGCATCAAAGTTTCTTCATACTCTTCTGCGGCATCCAACAATGATTTGGCGGCAATCTGAAGCGCTGTTTCTGAACAGTCAGGTATCTTCAGGTCAAAAGATTTGGCTTTGTTCTGAAGCGTTGTGTCTAAACACTTAGGTATCTTCAGGTTACCGGTTTCTTTGATATATTTTTCGACCACGCGTACACTTCCAGCGCGAATAGCTAAATTTAATACCGACTGGTCGTTATTGGAAACGAGTTTGGCCCCTCGCGATAATAAAATATCCGCAATTAAATTGGCATCTTTTGTTTCTTCGGCTGAACTTGTTTCCAAGCTATATAACAGGGGAGTCATGCCATTTTCCGATGCAGCATTGATGTCGGCTCCGTGATCGAGCAATGCCCTCACAGCATAGTCATTTTTACTTTTTGCCGCTGCCATTAAAGGAGTGAATCCATGTTTATCTGTGGCATTGACATTTGCTTCTGCCTGAATCAGTACGTCTAACAGTTTATTATTCGTTACATTGCTTGGTTTTGAGGCTGCTGCAATCAAAGGTGTGGTACCGTCATTGTTCTGCACGTTGACTTTGGAACCGTATTTAATCATCGTCAGTGCAGTTTCTTCCAACCCGTTTTTTTTAATGGCATATAGCAATGCGTTTTCATTGTGAATATTCACGGCATTGACATCGGATCCGGCCTCGATAAGGGCTGCAGCCACTTCCGGCGTTGTCGAAAGCATGAGCGGTGTACGCTGTTGATTCTTTTCCCTGGCTTTGACATTAGCCTTTTTCTTGAGCAACGATTTGACGATATCGACGTTTCCGCCGAATGCCGCAAAATGCAGGACGGACACATCATTGGCATCGACATCGTTCACATTTGCGCCCTCATCCAATAGCGCAAAAAACACTTCCGCCCTGTTGTTTCGTGCAGCCACCATGAGCGGTGTATATAATGTACCCGGGGTTTTGGCATTGACATCCATCCCGGCCTGGGCCAGCCTATGAATATCGTCTCGATTTATCCCTTCTTTGTGTATCTTTTTGGATAATAGAAAATCGGCGAATATACTTTTACGACAACGCGTCGTGTCGCGAAAAACAGCCCCGGCATCGAGCAATGCCCGCATGGACTGCAATCTTTCATTCACCATGGCATAGCACAACGGATAGACATCGTCATCCGTATTGACGGCAAATCCCGCTGCAATCGCGGATTTGACATCATCAGCTCCACATTTCACCGCCAATTCCATGACGCCATGTGCATCTTCATCGGGCGGATTACATTTTTTTAAATCAGCTCCAGCAGCCACGAGTAATGAAAAGGTACGACAGTCTTCGTAATCGATAGCAGAGCAAATCGGTGTGTTGCCGTTTGCATCGACTGCATTCACGTCGGCACCGCGTTCGATCAGCATTTTCGTGATCTCATTTTTTGCATTTGCCCTTTCGTCATCCGGATCAGAGGGAATCCAGCGACTGTTAATATGATGAAGAGCTGTCCTTTTTTCATTGTCTTTTGCATTCACATCAGCTCCGGCATTGAGCAAAAAGAGAACATCCTCTTTCGACCCGGCACTGAGATAATATGCGGGAGATACCAACTGCATGAGCATGGTTGAACCATCAGCTTTTTTGTGTTTGTTGACATCGAATCCGGCATTCAACAGACGCTTGAAAAGATCCTGCCACCCCTTATTGCGATATAAAACCACGATATAGGGATAGTTTGCGAGCCTAGGGGCGGCTCCGATGTCGAGCAGGGCATTCATATTGTCGATAGTGATTGCCGCATCGAGCGGATGTACCTGGAGATGATTGGTATCTGATTTCGAGTCATCGGACTCGGTATCGTCAGGAACGATTTCATTATCATCTTGACTTTCGTAAAGCCCGAAAATGTGGCGAAATTCTGTTTGATCACAGGCAGAAGTCGCAAGTTTACGGATGATTCCCGGACGATGCGGCTGGGTATCGAGGACATTGGGATCTGCACCGGCCTCGGCAAGTATTTTGATGATTTCCGCCCCGTGTTCTACGTTTGTAGCGGCTGTAACCAAGGGCGTTCCCAAGTGAACATCGGCACCGGCTTTGAGGAGTATCTCTACGCTATATGGATTGCCAAAGGCAGAAGCGAGTTCGAGCAATGACATTTTGTATTTGGAATGTGTCCGATTAGGATTGGCTCCCATCGCAAGCAACCGTTTTGCGCTATCGACATCGTTGCGCAGCGCAGCACTCAAAAGCGGCGTCGTTGCAAGCCTAATCGCGTTATCGCCACTACTCAATTCAACCCAGGTTGTCTTCCAGGCATTGACATCTATATCCGTCTGACTCATCAATTCGAGATTATCCGGCGAAAGCTGACAATTGACTCTATACCAGTCACGGCATTCGGGAATGTCTGACTTCGCAGTGATAACGCGCAATTCATCAAGGGGGGATGTGGTTGACACGGTCTTTGTACAACCTGACAGGGCAACCAGGAAAGCGATTGGGAGAATGATATATTTATTCATAAAGAAACCTATATATATGGAACTGATTCAAAAATATCGCCGCGCGTACGAAATAGCGCGGCGGGCACGCCGTATGCCAATAGGCGTGCCATACCGGAACAAACAGAGACAGATTATACTTTTTCGATGACGATGATTGCATTGGACGCAGGATAGGGAACTTCGTTGCCATCCTTATCCATCAGCTTGAGTTTGTCCTTGAGCGCCTGGACATATCCCGGTTGCAAATAACTCGCTTCTTCGGGCAAAACCGAGACGATTTGTGCCGTCGGGCCGAGCCATGTCTTTATATTATTGCAATAATCGGCATAAGTCATAATGCCGTATTGTTCGCGCACTTCATAAGGAAATGCTTCGGGGCCCCAGGTATATGTGTACATAAATTCCATCGCATCGGCGCTATCGAGCGCAACGGTATCGCGATCGATATAATTCGGAACGATGTTGCGCCCCTTGAACTCGCGGCAAAATGCCTCAAAAAAGCTCCGGGCATCGTCGCACTTAAACTGAAGCTGTCGCGGCTCGTGTTCTGGCATGATGCCGTCGCGAATCAATATGCGGCCACCGGATTTGAGCGTTCTAAATGCGGCCTGAAGCATATCCCGCACGGATTCGAGGTGAAATCGCGTGCCGTCTTCGCGTTCGACATAACTATAAATTTCATGCAAAATGCTACAAAATATGACGGCATCCAACGAATTCTCAGTAAATAGTTTGGGCAGTTCAAAGGCATTGCCTTCGATAACCTGCCAATTGGCATGTTGTTTTGCCTTTTTCTGCTCAAGCGCAAGTATGACCTGATGGCTCAAATCGAGACCAAATATTTCTGAATCGGTAAAACGCTGTTCGAGCAAGTCGAGGACGACACCGCCACCGGGCCCAACTTCGACGATCTTTCCGCTGTGCAAATACCGAAGCATGCGCTCTTTATCGGATTTCGCGGCGTTCATCGTCAACAAATATTGTTCTTCATTTGAAAGGCGGTCGAAATCATCCTTTCTTAAATGATATAAATCACATAACAATTTGAGGGCACTGTGATATGCCACGCTCGATTTGCGTTCATATATCGATAAAAGCGTAATCAGTGCCTCGGCTTCCTCGGATTCCTTGATATCAAGGCTTATCGAATGAAATGCGCCTTTCATGCCCTTCATGGCGAGCATGAAATCGGATTTATATAACCTCGAATCACCAGACATAATGAGCGAGAGGGATTCTTCATCGAGAATTGTCTCGAGGAGTCGACGACGGTAATTTGCGCGACTTTTGGCGGCTTCGGGCGAACCTTTATGGGTATGCGGCGATAACAGGGCCGCAATCGGAGAAAGATCGAGAGAGAATAATTTATTAGGCTCGTAATCGTTGGAATCCATCCATTCACGAATTCCAATGGCAATCAATTTAACCTGCGACATGACTGAAAGCGTGCCCGTGGCAGCCTCGCAATACCAGAGCTGGCAAACACCCAGATGAGCGTCAAACCATTCAAAAAAGCTGTCATCGAACGACTCGATGGCATCGCGAATCACATCCGGCGATTCACCGAGTTGCTGGCGCCCAGAGCGCAAATGCGACAGGCGCTCTACGAGATGTTCCATTCGCTCAGATTTCGAATTCTTACGATTTGTATCTTTTATATCGTCGCTTAAACAATCGTGCAATATCGAATTCGCACATTGCTCAAACTGCTCAAGGCGATCATTTGTCAGCAATCCTTCGCGAACTCCCGCCGTATCAATGACATTCATCAATAAATACACATGAATCAGGGCTTTGATTTGATGGATATTATCTTTTGAAGAGACTGAACCGACTATGAGTTCGCAAAGTGGCTTAAAGCAATGCCATGTGATTTCGCCACGAACATATTGACCGATAAACCCGTGTAATGAAATCAAACCAATAATAAGTTTCTTTGTATTTTTACCGAGACCGTTCAGACGATCGAGCAGTTGCGTACTTTCTACGATTTTGGCCGATGCTTCATTATGAACGTGATAATCGATATCGGGAATATGCCATTGGCTTCGCATTCCCATGCCTTTGGAAATATCCGAAAATAGCAGGGATGCACGCAGAATGACTGGCAAATCATCAAGTTCGGAAATTTGATCATAATATCCTGCCAGTCTTTCAAAGTGTTCAGCATCGAGTGCATCATCGCTCTGGAACAGGGAAATCTCGTGTTTTTCCAAACCATATAATTTGCAGCATATCACGCGTTTTAAATGCTCCCACACGGGATTTGCGCCGTCATTCGAGTGTTCGATGCGCAAAATGCTATGCTGTTCCGAAGAGATTTCGAGCATACCGGCAAGTTCTGGGAAAAATGACCTGGCTTCGGAGTTCCCGGTTTCTATCTCGTTTAGAAGTTTGACAATGTCTTCTGTGTGGTTCAAGCAGTTTTGGTACATTTGCGATTCCTATATATGTTTAATTGTTGTGGGCATAGAAAATGAGAGTGCCTTTTCTGGCCTCACTGCCCTCCCTCTCCATTGGAGAGGGGAGAGTACTATCATTAATTATGGCCACAAGAATGGTTTTCAAGTTCCATTTGTAAAATGGAGAGTCAGACATAATCCCCTTCGTCATATACATCGCGAACGATATGTCCCATTTCGCGGAATTCATTGAGTGCCGCATCCCAAAGCAAGTCGTGCGTAATTTTTGTATGTTCCGAGGCGGCTTGAATGGATGCGCGAAAAACGGCATTTTTAATATGTCCGCCGCTCATTTCAAACCGCTCGGCGAGTGCTTCGAAACAAACGTCGTCGGCAAGAGGCGCTTTGGGCGGCACGAGGCGTTTCCACAGCTCGATTCTCTGCATTTTATCGGGCATTGGGAAATTAATTTTGAACTGGATACGGCGAGCAAGCGCCTCATCGAGACCGCCGGTAAAATTCGTCGTCAGAATCGAAACGCCGGAATACGCTTCGAGTCGCTGAAGCAGATAATTGACTTCGAGATTCGCATATCGATCATTTGAACTCTTGACGCTCGTGCGCTTGGCAAAGAGCGAATCCGCCTCATCAAACAACAGCATCGCCTGTGATCGTTCGGCTTCATCGAATATTTTGGCAAGCCGCTTTTCGGTCTCGCCAATATATTTATCGACGACGCGAGAAAGATCGACGACATATAAGGCGCGTTTGAGTTCATGTGCCAACACTTGCGCCGTCATCGTTTTGCCGGTTCCTGGGAGCCCTGAAAGCAATACCGAAAGCCCTGCGCCAGACATATTGTATTTCGCAAAACCCCAATCGTTCATCACCGTTTCGCGATATCGCGCATACGCAAGAATCTCATTCAGCGTCTGGCGAATATCGCTGGACAGAACGACATCCTGAAGCTTCAATGTCGTCGAACGAAGTGTCGCAAGACCTTCCAGCGCAGTGCCTCGCGTTTTATTCAAGGTATCCGTAAGACACTCTGCTGTCAGTGCCTGATGGGGCGAAAGAGAGGCGAGCCGTGTCAAAGTTTGTTCAATGGCAGCCCTGACTTCTGCATCGCTCAGGCAATATCCATCTGCCATATCGGCGGCAACGTTCTGCGCATCTTCATCGGGCAGATAATGCGATAAATTCTTTTTCCAAAATATCTCCTGATCATCGCGTGTCGGTTCCGGAAATATGATTTCGTTCAATTCACCAAATACTTCCCGCGATAGGGATGTCTGATGCGGCAACGTGACGCAAAACCGTGAACACGGATCCGATGAAAGAATATTATATATAATATGCGTAAACCGGCTTAGTTTGGCTTGATCCGATATTTCCATAAATCGGAATAATAATAATGCTTTTTGCAGGCGTGTTTCGCGCAAAACAGTACAAAGGAAATCGGTAATCGACGACGGTTCCGTGTTATCTTCTAATAATATATTGAGATCGATTTCGAGAACGCGCAATCCCAATTTATTCGCAATGCGACATAAAGCCGTCGTTCTTCCCAAACCGCTATAGCCAATCAATCCGAGCCGGACGCTTCTTTTAGACAACAGGCGCGATAGCTCTTTGTCGATGGCATTCGCCTGATGCATGTCATCCTCGCGATTTCGCAGCATCCGGATGCCGCCGATGTCGATATCATCCGACTCGCCCAGCAAAAATGATAAGATTCGATTGGGCAGAATGATCGGCGCATAGGCGAGCGGTGTATCAGACTTCCACGATGGAACGATGCCGACGGAAATCAAGACATTACGGCGAAGTGCCGATTGCATGGACAAAGTATGTCGAAGTTTCTCGGGCTCGACAAAATCGAATAGACGCTGAATATAACTCGCATTGAGAGGCGCATATTCGGGAGCTCCGCTCACATATCGCCATATTCTCGCATAACGGTCATCGTATTGGATGAGTGCCAGAACCATGAGGATTTCGATTTCATAAGACTCGAGCCCAAAAGCCTGTTTCAAATACTCGCCAGGCAAGCATTTATCGAGGTTTTTGCCATTACACGATTCGAATGTCGCTTCAGTCCGTGCATGAATCGACGACATAATCACGGCGAGCCCTTCATTTAATTCTTTGAGGGAGGGCACCTCGTGTTCATCGAACCACTTTTGTGAAACGTCTGAGTTCTCATTGCATAGTAGACTGACAATTTCACTCAATGACGGTGTCGCTGGGGCAAATCCGCCAAAATCGTTGATAAGAAAATCACTGTATTGACGGATATAGCGAAGGCAAAGCGCGGCAAACCATGCCCCGTAATCGTCCATGATTTCTAATGGCGAATGATATATATTTTTACCAGAGGATTCTGCCATCTTATCGATTCTTCTTTTCTTTTTCTATGCAATCCAATGTCACTTTATAATCGGTACTGATATTCACCGTGCATTGTTTTACCGACACGCTTCGACCGGTATGGATGAGATCATAGACGAGCGTCATGGAACCATCTTCATTTTTCGTGACTTTGGGTTCATTCTGTTCCGCGCGCCAGGATTCGGCTTCATATTCCGTCACGAGGCTCATCGGACCGCCGACGTGAAAACAATGGAACATTTTGGCGAGCCGACGTGCACTTTCTGTCGTTTCGAGAACATGAATGTCTTTTGCAAACTTGTCGATCGCTCCTTCCGTATCGCGTTCGACGACGCCCTGATTGATGTCGATCGCCCGAACAGTCGTGATTTCTCGCTCGATATACGCAATCATGAAATAATAGGAACCAGCAGGTTCCGTCACAAAACGGAGTTTTTCATATCCTCCTGCTTGCGATAAATACTTATCAAACATCGAACAGGCCGTTTTAGCGCCTTTGTCGAAAGATTTTTCCCAGTTGTCAAAATCCTGGGCGTCTTTAATCGCTTCACGGCATTTTGAATTAAGAATACCAAACACAGGTGTGTCTCCTGAAGTATCCGCATTGGTTTGCGCGTTAGTCTGCTGCCCCGGTTCCGGCTTTCCCATGGAACAAGCTGACATCATAAATAAGCACGGTATCACAATCATCGGCATTAAGGCTATTCTTTTCAAAGTCAATTCTCCCAGGGTGATGAAAAACGTCAAATACAAATAATGACAACCAATACTTCTAAATTAAGAGGTACTGGTTGTCATTTAATGTTTCAAATAATTGACACGTCGAGCGGTTATTTCCTTCGTTTGACGAAGAAGGGGACTAAGAATGATTACTTTTTCTTTTTCTTCTTATCGCCGCCGTTGACGACAACTCTTTCAAACCACTCTCTTCGCTGGCTTTCGATCTCTTGCTTCTTCTTATCATCTCCCATGAAGTAAGTCGCATAAAGCTCAGCAAAATCCTCGCCTGGGTCACGCCACTGATAACGGCTGTTTTTCTTTACACTTTCGCGGGCCGTGTTTTTATATGACCACCAGGAGCTTCCGGAATAGCCCTGATGAATTTGATATTTGGGGAGTTCAGAAAAACATTCGCTCATCCACGGGCCACGGTCTGCAAATGCGCGATGGATATGTTTGATCAGGTTGCTTCCCTTGATCAGATTTACTTTTTTGTTAATACGTTCTTCTTTATCGGCCTTGCTTTCACCGCCTTTCTTGAAAAGTGAAATGAATTTCGTGAGCAGGCTGTCCTTATATTCATCTTTAATAATTTTTCCGTATTTATCTTTATCTGTCTTCTCTTTTTTAACGATTGTTTTGGCGGCATTCTTGGCGGCCTTGACATCATCGCTATCGAGGCTGGTTGGAAGCGGATTGTCAATGAAGCCCATCATCGCATCGACAACTTTGCTGGCCGATTTATATTCTTTCCATTCAGAAATGCCGAGAAATTCGGAATCTCTTGAATATCGATTGCCCTTATCGCCGACGTGTCCCATTTCGTGCGCAAGCGTGGTATCGAAAATGGTCATATCATACATTGCATCGCCATTATCTGCATAAGAGCCGCTTTCTTTCCGCGTCGTATCGTTTTCATCATACGCAATATTGATATACTTGGAATTGAAAGTCACGCCTGACGGACAATTATCGCCAAGATTATCAGTCGTCAGCTGCGCAAGTCGTTTGACGTGATCCGCAGGGAGTTTTATCATCACGCCATAAGCTCGCCTTAGGCCGTTGATTCCCCATTTCTGCTCTTTGTTGTCCATCAGGACTTTGCCAATGACCCATTTGACGGGATTCGCGCTCGTGCCAACGCTGAAATCAAATCGAGCTTCGATGATGCGCGTGAGCTGATTTTCATCCGACACACTTTCATAAATAATATCAAAAATGCCATTGACAGCTTGTTTATTCTTTTTGTGTCCCTTAATCGTCTTATCCACATAAGACGAGTTCCCGGCAATCGTGCTCACCGCTTCGGGCGACGATTGAACCTCGCTCAATACGGCGCTCCAATCGACGTTGGATGTGCTATAAAGCTCGTTAATCTTATCCGCTGGTGATTTGGCGGCCACATCGCCTGATTTTTCCGGCGCGGAAACTTTTTTGTCTACGGCTGACACAGACTTTTTGGTGTCTGTCTGCTTTTTCGCGTCTTTCAGTTTCATAGGGTCTCCCTGGTTAGGTTTCGTTATACACTTTCACTCATTTATCTCTTAAACTCTTTGGCACAGTAAAAACCGCACACATTATCTCTTACATCGTATCTGAACGCGATTTAGAACTCAACTTTTTTGCAAGCTATTTTTTTCGGGACGCACGCGGCACGCGCGGCGTATCGGCAACGCCGATAGCCGCGCCCATGTTCGCCGTATGCGCAACGCGCATAGGCGAACGCATGGAAATATTGTAGGCACGTGTCGTGACATGTGCCCGCCCGCGTATCGGCAACGCCGATAGCGGCGTTACGCACGGCGTATCGGCAACGCCGATAGCCGCGCCCCACCCCACCCATAAAACCTACGGCCTGCGGCAGACGTTCTGAATGCATTCCGCCGATTTTGAAGCAATCTCGACGAGCTTTTCGATTTCGGACTTTGACGTGACATAGTTGAAATATCCAACGTCCTGCTTGCGGATGATGAGGGAGGTGCCGCCGTGACTGGCCTGGAAATCGAGACAGTAGGTATAACCAAGTATGTCTTTGAATGCGATGCGAAACACCAGCTTGCGTCTTTCGTCTAATTGTTCACGAATCAGGATGACGAAATAGGCGTACGGATATTTGACTGCGTCGGCGGATTTGCTGCTTGAGCTGAGGGTCACGGCTAATGATGCGGCGCAGATGCCGGGCACGCGGACGCGGTATTCGATCGGTATGACGATATCGCGAATCCAGGGCGTATTGGATTTCGTCGTCTGGAACTGGCCATGCCACTCAAAAACATTGCTGTACTTTTCGGCGGCTTTGACGATGGTCTGGAGCGCGGTGATTTTTGCCGGATGCAATGTCTCGTTGGGTGCCAGGTTTTCGCCGATTTCTGTCCCACCGTAACGAATGATGCTGAATGCCATGATCGAAAACGGGATGTCGACGAGAATGGCTCCAATAATGGGATTGTCGCAGACATAGAAATAGATTGCGCCGATGAGGCAGAGCAGCAGAAAGCGGAGGACGCTGAACACGTGATCGCGCAGGAAGTTCTTTTGTTCGCCGGCGAGCATATTGATGATGCGTTTGGAGTCAGCGGTGTTGAGGTCTTTCCAGACCGGCCTGCCGGGGGGGCCGGGGTTGGCGGCATATTCTGCGGGCTTCGAATCCCATGCAGCGACGATTGTGCCGACGATGATGATGGCCGAACCCCAGAGGGAAGCGGTCGTGGAGAGCTCGAAGCAGAACTGAAGAAACAGGCCGACGGCAAGCGCGATGAGAGCTGTGAGAGAGCGTCTAAGGTGTTTCATGGTCCCTCCGTCTAGCGAGCGCCGCCCGAAACACAGGCGCTGTGGCAGGCACTGTGGCAGGCGCTGTGGCAACCGCTGTGACAGCCGCCGCCGGATCTTCGTCTGCCGCCGCTGCTTCCGCTCGACACGCACGCGCTGTGGCAGGCGCTGTGGCAGGCGCTGTGACACGCCTTTTCGATATGCAGCCGGATGTTGCGCTCACCGATAAATTCCTTTTGTTCATACCGGAATGCCGAGTATTCCTTGTCTTTTATCTTATCGAGACCGTGGCGCGTCTGATAGGCAGTTTCCTGCGTGTAGTAGCCGCTAAAGTGCCGCCAGTAGCTCCGCATTCTCTCGCGATCGCGTTCATCGGGATTCGCACCGCGAGAACTCGTGGCGTATGCGGGGATTTCGAATGTCCTGTTCTCGAGCGGGCGCAGGATGAGTTTCTGCGCGTCGTCTTCGTCCGGATTGTTGTAG
>JAZODZ010000450.1:0-8501 GCA_045597285.1 Myxococcota bacterium | reverse complement strand
AAGCCCTAACGGGCTTCGTCATCTCACGACTTTGTGTACGCCATGCACTAAGTCCCATCTCCATCAGAGCTGAGGAAGGGACATTTTGTATTATTGTATGTATTTTGGGGGAATCCCCTACGCAGATAGATAAGGTTGAATGACCTGATCCCCCGGTAGGCGCTTACGCGCCAACCGGGGGCTACTAAACGTGAAGCCCTACGGGCTTCTATTATTTGCATCATTGATAGCATTTGTCCCTTCCTCAGCCATCAGAGATGGGGACATTAACACTCCTTCGGGGAGAGCGATGATAAATTGGAAGCAATACTTGATATTGATTTGGGTATGCGTGGTTTTGGCGGGGTGTGCGTCGACGAAAAGCCAGGTGGGCGAGGTTGTTTCGATCGATCGCACGGCACCGTCGTCGGATGGGGCTAAATCCCAGAAAAAGGATCCGAACAATATCTATGGCGATGCGATGCTGAACGAGGCATACGCGTTGTGGGCTTCGAAGGGGTTTCCGAAACATCCGGCGTCGGGCAAGTACAGTTTGGACGGGAAGGCGAGCTGGTACGGGCCCGGTCTGAATGGAAACAAGACGGCGAATGGCGAGGTGTTTGATATGAACGCCATGACCTCGGCGCACAAGAAGCTTCCGTTCGGATCGATTGTCGTCGTGACGAATCTGAACAACAATCAGAGCGTCGTCGTCCGCATTAATGACAGGATGCCGTCATCGAATCCGCGGGTTATCGATATGTCGTATGGATCCGCGTACCTTCTGAAGATGATCAAGGCGGGCGTCGTGCCGGTACACATCGAGATCATCCGGCTTGGGAAGGATGATCCATTTTTTGATGAATTAAAGACGCGGTAAGGAATTCGATGGCAAGGCGATAAGCAGCGCGTATTGGCACGCGGTCGCCCGGCCGCGAAGCGGCCTGCCCTCTCCAATGGAGAGGGCACGAGATAGGCAACAATTGCGTGCCAATAGCGCTGCACGCGAGCCGTATGCAATAGGCTCGCGAGGCGCAGGCGTATCGGCGTCAGCCGATAGCCGCGCAACCGCATAAAACAAGCGAATGCGGTTCGGCGAGGAAATCGAGTGCAAAAAAAAAGCGCACCGAAACCGATGCGCCTGAGGGGGCTGCGCCCGGATGGACGCAGTGTGAATTATTCGTCGTCTTCTTCTTTGGCACCGCCGAACGGGGAATCCTTGATGATCTTGGCTTCGAGGTTTGCGGGGACGTCTTCATAGCCTTCGAAGGCCATGGTGAAGATGCCCTGACCGGACGTCATGGAACGAAGATCGGGTGCATAGCGCTGGATTTCGGCGAGCGGGCAGATGGCGTGGATGACGGTTTTCTTGTGTTCGGGATCCATGCCGAGGACGCGGCCGCGGCGGGACGTGATGTCGCCCATGATGTCGCCGACGGAGTTCGACGGAATCGTGATGTCCATTTTGTAGACGGGTTCGAGGAGCTTGACGTTTCCGGTGAGGCAGGCGCGGATGGCTTTGCGGCCGGCCATCTGGAAGGCGACTTCCTTCGAGTCTACGGGGTGATATTTACCGTCGATGAGTTCGACCTGGAGGTCGGTGACGGGATAGCCGGCGAGCGGGCCGGATTCCATGAGGCCGAGGATACCTTTTTCAACGGCGGGGATGAACTGTCTGGGGATGGCACCGCCGACGATCTGGTCGATGAATTTGAAGCCTTCGCCACGGCTGAGCGGAGCGGCGTTGATGTAGCAGACGCCGAACTGACCGGCACCACCGGACTGTTTCTTGTGCTTGCCTTCGATGTTCTCGATGCGTTTTTTGATGGTTTCGCGATAGGAAACGAGTGGCAACGAGGACGTAACTTCGAGTTTGAATTTACGTTTCATCTTGTCGATGGCCATTTCGAGGTGCTGCTGTCCCATGCCCTTGAGTGTGAGGGCGCGGCCGAGTTCGTCGTAGCCCTTGGAGAGCGTCGGGTCTTCGTCGATGAGTTTGTCGACGGCGATACCGAGTTTGTCTTCCTCGCCTTTGTTTTTGCAGGTGAGGTTGAATTCCATCATGGGGTCTGGATAGGTAATGGCCTTGACGGCGATGTCACCAGTGGCACCGAGGGTGTCGTTCGTCTTGGTATCCTTGAGTTTAGCGACGGCGATGATGTCGCCGAAGACGCCTTGTTCGAGGGCATCGCGGTTGTTTCCGCGGAGGGCATAGAGCGTTCCGAGACGTTCGGCTTCACCGCGGCGAGCGTTGATGGCGTTGTTGTCGGCGGGGACTTTACCGGAAAGGATGCGGAGGATGTTCTGCTTTCCGGAGAATTCATCGATGAAGGAGCGAATGACGAGGGCTTCGAATGGGCCGTTGGGATCGCATTTCATCGTGTCGTCGGCGCCGTTGCGGACGATTTCGACATCGGGGTGCTGGAGCGGCGTGGGGCCGTATTTGACGACCATGTCGAGGAGCATTTCAATGCCGACGAGGTTGAGGGCAGAGGCATAGAGAACGGGAACGAGTTTGCCGCTCTGGATGGCCGCCGGCATGGCGTTGATGCACTGTTCATGCGAAAGTTCCATCGTGTCGAGGTATTCCATCATGAGATCGTCGTCGGTTTCTGCGACGGCTTCCATAATGGCTTCCCAGGCTTCCTGGACGGCATCGGCGTATTCTGCGGGGATGTCACCGGCTTTGTATTTTCCGGTGTTGCCATCAAATGTATAGGCTTTGTTGTCGAGGACGGAGATAATGCCTTTGAACGAATCGGCGGCGCCCATCGGAATGTGGAGCTGGACGGGGCTGATTTCGAGCTCTTCTTTGATATCGGCGAGGCACTGTGCGGCGTTTGCACGTTCCTTGTCCATTTTGTTGATGACGATCATCTTGGCGAGACCGAGTTTTTTGGCTTCAGAGAAAGCACGTTCGGTCTGGACTTCGACGCTGTCGGGGGCGGAAATGACGACGACGGCCATATCGGCGCCGCGCATAGCGGTGAAGGAGTCATAAATGAAGTTGCCATCACCCGGAGTGTCGATGATGTTGACTTTTTTGCCAGCGTATTCGCACCAGGCAAAGGCTGTTGCATTGGAACCACCGCGTTTGACTTCTTCGGGTTCAAAGTCGAAAGTGGACGTACCGGCTACGGTCGAGCCAAAGCGCGTCGTCACACCCGTCTTGAGAAGGATTGCTTCACCAAGTGTAGTCTTTCCGCTGGCACCATGGCCAACGAGCGCGATGTTACGGATGTCACTGGAATCAAAAAGAGTTTTAGCCATGCTCAATCTCCTGGGATTAACAAAAAGGACTCTGCTTTGACGAAATGTGGATAAACACTCGATATCCTGGCTAAACAAACCGTTTTGGCAAAGCCGGACAATGGGGCGCCGAGTTTTCGGCTCAAATAAACGCGCAATATCCTATAACTTTGTGAGATTTTCGTCAAAGCATTTTAGACCATGGGATGTTGGATGGTAACAGTTCATATATCGAACAACGGAACGAATCTGGTGGCGATGTACGAGGACTACCTCCAAAATCAAACCGTATTACGATTCCAAACGAGAACGGATATCAAATATCCCACAGATCGGGGCAGAAACAGCTTTTGCCGCTGTCCGATTCGTTCGTCGTTGCGGATTTCCACATCAGCGAGCTTATTGTCACGTTATCCAGATAACGCCTGATCACGCCATACAGTTCCTTCCACATCGGCAGAGTCCGACACTGCTCGCAATTTTCACAATTCGGCGTATCGCATTCCAGGCACGCAACCGGCGCAAGGCTGCCTTCCGTCAGACGAAGCACTTCGCCGACCGTGATGCTCGCGGGATCGCGGGCGAGCCGGTAGCCGCCGCCTTTGCCGTGAACGCCTTCGATATAGTTGTTCTTCGTCAAAACGGGGACAATCTGCTCAATATATTTCAACGATATGTGCTGCCGTTCGGCGACAACTTTCATCGGCGTGTATTCACCGTTATGATGCTCTGCCAAATCGATGATGACCCGGAGCGCATACCGCCCGCGTGTTGAAATCTTCATATTCTCCCCGTACTTCTTATATATCCGTACTGATTACGCATTGAACAACGGCGTCGACAGATAGCGATCACCGGTATCGGGAAGCAGAACGACGATCGTCTTGCCCTTGTTCTCGGGACGTTTGGCGAGCTGAATCGCCGCAAACAAAGCCGCACCGGAGGAAATGCCGACGAGAACGCCCTCGCGGCGACCGATGGTGCGTCCCGTTTCAAACGCGTCTTCGTTTGCCACCGGAATGATTTCATCATAGACTTTCGTGTTCAGAACGTTCGGCACAAACCCCGCGCCAATGCCCTGGATTTTATGCGGGCCGGCAACGCCTTTCGACAATACCGGCGACGTCGCGGGCTCGACAGCCACGACTTTCAAATCCGCTTTCTTGGATTTGAGGAATTCGCCGACGCCAGTCACGGTGCCGCCCGTGCCGACACCCGCCACAAAGAAGTCCACGTTGCCATCAGTATCTTCCCAAATCTCCGGGCCCGTCGTCTCGCGATGCACCTTCGGATTGGCTGGATTGTCAAACTGCCCGGGAATAAAGCTGTTCTCGATTTCCGCCGCAAGTTCTTTGGCCTTGGCAATCGCGCCCTTCATGCCAAGCGCGCCTTCGGTCAGGACGAGTTCCGCACCGTAGGCTTTCATCAGCTGCCGTCTTTCGACCGACATCGTTTCCGGCATCACGATGATGATCCGATAGCCGCGTGCCGCCGCAACCGATGCCAGACCAATGCCCGTGTTGCCAGACGTCGGTTCGATGATCACGGAACCGGGTTTCAGCTGGCCCTTCGCCTCGGCATCATCGATCATTGCTTTCGCAATCCTGTCCTTGACCGAGCCTGCCGGATTGAAGTATTCCAACTTGGCCAGGATGCGGGCTTCCAGTTTTTCGGCTTCTTCGATGTGACGCAGTTCCAAAAGGGGCGTTTTGCCAATCAGTTGATCAGAGGACGTAAAAATCTTTGACATGGTAGGTCTCCATTCTGTTCGTGTTTGCTTTAATTGTTGCTCATGATTCAACCTACCACATCGGTAGGTTGATTGCAATATACAGAGATTTACCTACCAAGTCAATAGGTAAAAATAATTTTATTTCATATCGGTATTTTTGTCGTTTTTTGTGGGTGCGGCTATCGACTTGCGTCGATACGCCGCACGGCGCCGCCTATGCGCCGTTGGCGCATACGTCGGCGAGAGACGTGCGGTCCGCACGTCTCTATTTTGGTTCTCACCTATGCTGCGCATACGGCTCGCTGGCGCGTCGGAACAAAACCAAAAACACAGTGATGTCATGGGTTTTAAGAAATTCGAGAATCGATTCGCGGGCAACGCGAAGCGCGTCATCTGGCGGATATCCATAAATGCCAGCCGAGATAAGCGGAAAAGCAATCGACTGACAATCGTTTTCAATGGCGACCTCCAAAGACCGCCGATAACAGCTGCGAAGCATGGATTCTTCATCGTGATTGCCGTCCATCCAGATCGGCCCGGGCGTATGAATAATGAATTTGGAGAGTTCAAACCCCGGCGTGATAACCGCATCTCCCGTTTCACAATGCCCAATTTTAAGACACGCTTCGCACAGTTTATCGAATCCTGCGGCCTCAAAGATCGCCCCGCAAACGCCGCCCCCAGGCAACAATCCTGTATTCGCAGCATTGACTATCGCATCCGCATGAACGCGTGTGATATCGCCTTCGATAATGCTCAATGGCATGGTTTTACTCCTTCATATACAAACGGTGTTCGCCGCGTATCGCAACGCGATAGCGGCGATTCGCACGGCGTATCGGCAACGCCGATAGCCGTGCCACATATATAAACATTTAACATTATATAAATATTAAATTCATTCACCTAAATTATTTCCTGCTTCATCCCGGGATTGACCTAAATTCTGTAATTCATAATCACCATTATGTGAGAACTACTGCCTACTGCCTACTGCATTGTCTCAATAAGGCCGCTATTTCAAAACCTCTGTCATCAAATGCATCAATATTATTTATATTGACTTTTCATTTTTTCGACGAGAGATTTGAACTCCGAGCGATACGGGTCATTCACGATGTCGACGTTTTTAAGCAATTCGAGCGCACTGTCGAGCGTGCTCGTGCCCTTGGAAGGCGAATTGTTCGCGATCATATTCACCTCGGCGACGGCCGCAGCCATGCTCATATTCGGCGACATTTCCGTCCTAAGCGACGATTCCCCGACGGGATAGCTCAACAGTTTGCTTTCCGTGCCCGTAGGTTCCTTATAGCGCACGTTCACCGTCAGCCATTCGTCACTCGGCACGACTTCCGGCTTCTGATATTTCGTATCCACGGCCGCAACTTCGACATCGCTGCCCGCTTCCACAAGCTCATATAGCACTGTGACCTGATGCCCGGCACCAACCTCGCCCGCATCTTTTTTATCATCGGCGAAATCTTCCGCATTTAATTTGCGCGTCTCGTAACCGATGAGACGATAACCCTTTATCTTGGCCGGATTAAACTCGACCTGGAATTTCACGTCTTTGGCCGCGACAAACAACGTCTGCGAACGCTCTTCCACGAGCACGCGACGGGCTTCGAGAATCGTATCGATATAATGATAACTGCCATTGCCGTAATCGGCCAATGATTCCATTCTATTGTCTTTTATATTTCCCAGCCCGAACCCGAGAACCGTAAGGAACACGCCGCTTTCACGCTTTTTTTCCACTAACGCCTTGAGCTCAGACTCGCTCGAGAGGCCGACATTCAAATCGCCATCCGTCCCCAAAATAACGCGGTTATTGCCGCCCTTGATGAAATTCTTTTCGGCAACTTCATAGGCCATCTGAATGCCGCGGCCGCCTGCGGTATAACCGCCCGCCTTTAGCGCATTCAGCGCATTGACGATATCGCTTCGCCCCGAAACAGGCGACGCACCGTCGAGTAACAACTTCTGATCGCTCGCATAGGTCACAATCGAAATGCGATCATCCGGCGACATGTCCGGCAACATATTGATAAGCGAACTCTTCAATAATGGCAGGCGATCCTCGTCGTACATCGACCCGGATGTATCCAATAAAAACACGATATTGGACGCCGGCATTTCCTCTTTGCTCAGCTTGTGCGTCTGAAATCCAATCTGCATCAGCTTCGTTTTCTCATTCCACGGGCATGTCGTTATTTCCGTCGTCACACTAAATGGCTCGCCAGATTTCGGCTCGGGATAATCGTAATGAAAATAATTTATCATCTCTTCCGCACGAAGGGACAAATCGCTGACACTCCGGCCATCATTCAGCTTGCGCCTGAATATCGCATAAGATGCTGTATCGACATCCGCACCAAACGTCGAAAGCGGCGACGCACTCACGCTCATAAAACGATTTTCTTCATACGTCTTGTACTCTTCCGTGTTGAGTTCCGGCAGATCGAAATCAGCGATGTCAGCCAGTTCCTCCTCTTCTGCATACTTTTCATACTCTACCGACGCCTCAAATTGAGCCATCGGCATTTCCTTACCCTTATTACAGCCACCCAACATAAAAGCCATACAAATGATCGCTAAAATGACAAGCAATAACGTCCGTCTCATCTTGATTCTCCTTATGCAACATGTAGCCCTGCCAACACTTTGCGACATACAGACGACATCGACACATTCAGAGAATAACCCAACCACCGTTCCATGTCATTAAGTTTATGCGCCACGGCCTTGCGCCGAGTCCTGCCCCTGTAAAACCGTTTATCGATAACGGATTTTCGTTAATCGCTTAAAATTTATCGTTTATCGATAAAAATTTATTGACATGCGAATCAAGCGGACCTATATTGCACCCATCGGAACAAGCGTTCCGTCATGCGACACTCAGCCCAGGGAGGCATATATGGACACTTCGATGAGCACACCTATCAGCACGAAACAGGATGCCGAAATCAATAGGACAACGGACACATCTGTCGATACAAATAACGAAACCGATATACAAATCGCGCCGGACGCATCTATCGATACGAAAGATAATGCCGATATCAACAGGACAACAGACACATCGATTGAAACGAATCGTAGTGTCGATATACAAGCCGCGCCAGACGCATCCGTCGATAAGAATCATAATGTCGATATACAAGTCGCGCCAGATGCATTGATCGATAAGAAGAATCCCGAGATAGACGCAACCACGCTCACGAAACAGAGGCTTTGCAAACTCCCGCTTTGGGCGACGATTGTGAGCTATATCGTCGGATTTTTATGGGTCACGTGCTTTGTCGGCAAATACGACTGGATGCCCGATCACGGCATGATCACGATGTTTACAGGCATCTTCTTCTTATGGGCCGAACTGGCACTCAAAAGTATCCCGCGTCCGAACAAAGAATGCTGGTTCTGGATGGCATGTGCCATTGCGATTGCCATCGGAATGGACATTCCACGTGGAATGATTGAATATAAAGCTGACACCATAGAAGACCATCCCATGATGGAAGGTTGGGATTATATTGCCCTC
>JAZODZ010000449.1:0-8520 GCA_045597285.1 Myxococcota bacterium | reverse complement strand
GGCTGCGCCGATACGCCGTGACAGAGACGTTCCCCGGAACGTCTCTGTCACTTGGTTCTATACGCTCGCCTAGGTGCGGGTCTAAGACCACGCCCCTACGGCTCGCTTGCGCGGCTATCGGCTGCGCCGATACGCCGCTTTGCCTGCGCTATTCGCCTATGGCGAATACGCGCAGGCCGATTGCTAAAACCATCATAATATTTATATTATATCATATTATCAGTCGCCGAGAATATAATAATCGTCCCGTTCCATATCTGTGATATCATTCTGTCCTGGCAATATGTCGATCTTTCCATCGCCGTCGATATCAAATGTTTGAGCCAGTTTCACGATGTTAAGGGAACGTGCTGACGCATCGAATATGTCGTGATAAACGCCTTTTTGTTTATAGAGTTCATCGTGCTGGCCGTGTTCGACGATTTGCCCCTGTTTCATGGCATAAATGATATCGGCATCGATAATCTGGGAAATGCTGTGCGAAATAATAATAACGGTTCGATTCTGTTTAATGGCGTCAATACTATTTTTAATCTGTTCCGTCGCAATGGCATCCAGTGAGGCCGTTGGCTCATCGAGAAACAGAATGGGCGGATTCTTGAGGAATATACGCGCAATGGCAATGCGCTGTTGCTGTCCCCCGGATAGTTGCGTGGCCGGGGTGTCAAACTGTTTTGGCAAATCCATAATCTGATCATAGATAAAGGCATCCTTGGCAGCCTGAATGATTTCTTCTTTCGTCGCATTCGGACGGCCATAGCGGATATTTTCTTCTATACTTCCATCAAATATATGATTCTTCTGCATGACAATGCCGATATTTTCGCGCAAAAATTCGGTATCAATCTCACTTAACTCTATGCCACCCAAGGTGATGGAACCACAATCCGGCATATAGAATTTATCGAGAAGATTGATAAGCGTCGTTTTGCCGGCACCGGAAAGACCGACGAGTGCCGTAATTTTGCCTTTTTCGATGGTCAGACTGACGTCTTTCAAGGCTTTGGGGCCATTCGGATAAGTGAAATCGACATTCTTGACGACAAAGGTAGGATCAAATTCCTCTTTCTTTTGGCTGCCTCGATTCTCGATCTCATCGTCGGCATATATCACGTCAAAATACCCTTCGGAATAGACAAGGGCATCGTTCATATCATCATAAATGCGATGGAGCTGGCGGATCGGCGATGAGACGTTGTTATAAAGCATGACCATCATCATAATCGCACCAATGGCCAGTTCTCCCTGAATGACGAGAGCCGCAGATATAATTATGATTATGACAACGCCAATTTGTTCTACAAATTGTTTCAGCCCGTCGAATATAAACCCTGTCTTGTTGGTTTTCAGCTGGTTCTGAGTGATTTGTTCCTGCAATTCATATTGTTTTTGTGCTTCGATCGGTTCGCGGTTGAATGATTTTATAACTGCAATCGATTGAATTAAATTGAGAATCGAATGGCTTTTCGTTTCGCGATAATGGCGATGATTCTCTCGCCAGCCTCGAAGCTTTTTGCCCTGAAGTATCGTAATGCCAAAGAAAACAGGGATGATGATGACGGCGACGATGCCGACTTTCCAACTCGATTTGAACATCAGTACGAGCGCACAAATCGCACTCGCTACGAGCGGCAGAATGTCGAGAAAAAAGTTGTTCACGAGACGTGTCAGGCTTTCGACGCCTCGGTCAATTCTCGTCTGGAGCTTGCCTGCTTCGTTGTCTTTCGCGCCAAAAAATCCCATGCGGTATGTCAGAATGCGGTCAACCGCTTTGAGGGCAAGGCTCTTGGAAATCGAAATGCGGAGTTTCGCACCGAGATATTTCTGACAAAATGAAGTCACTGCAACGAGGATTTCTTTGCCCAGAAGAATGCTGCTAATCATAATCAGAATCTGCACGCCGTCTTTGAACATATCCTGATGTGTCGTTCCCACGAGTTCATTCACCGAGTTGACCGCATATTCGAGAACGAGCGCGTTGACCTGAGCCAGACCTGCACTCATGAGCGTCAATAGCAGTGTGGCTCCGATAATCAGTTTATACGGCTTGACGTATGGAACCAGATTCTTGAATATCTCAAAAAAAGACATTCCTTTCTTTTCACTTTCTTTCTTTTCTTGAGTTTCCTCTTTTTCAGACATTGAAAAAATTCTCCCAATGATGGCTGTTAGACAATGCGCGGCATTTTCGATGCCGTTTGGCGCGGAAGAAATGTTTAGCAGAATTGTGCTCCTTTGGCGAGCATGAGGTTGGAAGGAATGAATGATGTGCTTGATTTATGGAAACTATTCAGACCTACCAGAGGACGCAGGGGGCTCGCCTGCGGAAATGATGTCTTTCTCAACTCATTTTACCCCAGAAAACAGTGGAATTTCTTGAAAACAAGCATTTACAATATTGTGTCTAATTGCCTATTGCCTTCTGACTGTTGCCTGGTTTCGATATAGCTCTGTATCTAAAAATCCGTGTTTGTAGTCTGAACACTTTTTTTGAAAATGCATATTGCGAAAAATCGAATGACAGGTTTTAATACGCGTCTGGCGAAATTGGATTCGCGTTTTCGGGTAGCATGGATAGCTAAATGATTCAGCGTGTTTTATATATACTCATAATTTGTCTGGTTGCGTTGAGCGTGCCTTCGGCCTTTGCTTTTGCGGAATCTTCAGATCATTTTCTAGGCGAGGGCGAGTTCTCTTATTATGAATTTCACAACAATCCAGGCGCAGGTATAGATGCCCCCGATCCAGGCGGTCTCAATGGATTTGAAGAAGGTGAAGGGATTCCCGAGTTTCGGCGAAAGAAAAAGGATCGACCGGCAAGGCATACCAAGTATTTTTTTACGGCAGGCGTGAACGGTTCGTTTCGGTTTGACACGGCATTGGGCGGTGCAGACAGCTACACGAATATTTTGGGCGGCGTGACCGGCAGCATTCGGTTCGGCATGAAAGGTGTCGATTTTAACTGGAGTATCGAGCAGCAGTTTGGCCATATCTGGGGGCTTAAAATTGGCAGTGGTTCCGCCGACATGACGCGATACGATGCGTCTACTTTCGTTGAAATGACCCAGATCATGCCGCTCAGATACCATTTTTGTGTGCATTACACGCTTGGCGTGGGATTGCTCTACAATATGCCGCACACAGGCAACCCCGGCGATTACCGCGATTCGTTTGCCATCGACGATGCCGGAACAAACCTCGCTGTTTCCGCCAAACTCGGCATCGGCATTATCTGGTATTTTACGCCGACAAGCGGCTTTGGTTTGAATCTGAACTATATGGTCGGAATGGATATCGCGTCCTACCTCAAGGATAAGGTTCAAGTCGATGTGAGCACTCCCGAGGAAGAGGTGAAAAAGAATAAGATGCTGGTTGAGATGCTTCAGCCAGGCGTGCTGTGGATTATTAAATTTTAGGGAAATCATGTCCTCACACGGTGCATTTTTTTAGAGAGAAGCCTTTATTTATGCATCAATGCAATGTTCTTGGGCATTGGGAACGATGAAACTGGAGGCCGAATCCTGATACTTCACTCGAAAAAATGGGAAATTTGTGCTAGATATGCCAAAATGCCGTTTATGGAGGTTAAAACGGCGAATGTGAGGAGACGATGAAAACAGGCTATTCCCTATATCGAACGTTTGATGCCGAGACGGATAAGGAGATCCGTGCATTGAGATGTGCAGGCGTGCGCGGGGATATGCGCTATGTTGTTGACTGTGCCATGGCCTATTTGAAATATGCGGAACCCGGGACTTATCGGATTGCCGAGATCTTTTCGGCATTGAACAAGCCAATGCCGGCATTGACGGGAAAAGACGGGACGCCGAAATTCTGCAAGGCACCTCCCAGATAGGCTCTGTGGATGTGTGTGGAGTCTATTGGCAACCGTAGGTATTGGATCGAATGATGTATCAGCTGCTTGGCGAACCAAAATTAGAGGTCGAGATTAAAAAATCTCGTTTTATTGCGACTTGTGTTTCCATCGATTCACAGGAAGCTGCGCAGAACGCCATTGCACGCCTGAATTGCAACGATGCGACGCATAACTGCTGGGCTTGGAGAATAGGGGACGCATACCGTTTCAATGACGATGGAGAACCCGGCGGAAGTGCAGGGAGACCCATTCTTGCCGCCATCGACGGGCAGAAATTTGACGGCGTTCTGGCGCACGTCGTCCGTTATTTCGGTGGCATTAAACTTGGCGTCGGCGGTCTCGTCCGCGCCTATGGAAACACCGTGGCAGAATGCCTAAGGACTGCCGAAAAAGAGGAAAGAATCGAGCGCGTTTCGCTCGGATTTGATGTCGGGTTTGCCGATACCTATGCCGTGTACGGGCTCATCACTCAAAGAAAACTCATCAAAGAAGCTGAAGATTATACTGCCAATGGCATCCATTTTTGCCTGAGCGTCGAAGCAAACGCCGTTGACGAAATCAAATCACGGCTCAATGATTTGACCCGGGCCGCAATCCAATGGGATGACAAATGTTAAAAAAGATACTTTGTGTGGCCGCAATGGTTCTGATTTGTGGTTGCTCGACGAGTAAAAACGATGCCGCCGTTTCATCCGAAACAGCCATGAATGAACAGTCCGATGCTGGCGATGTAAAATCCGCGAATGCCTTTGAATTGCCCTACACGTTCTCGCTTTCCGGCGAAAAAAAAGCTGACGAGACCATCGTGACGATTCAGGTCGAGTACAAATACATTCTGCCCGAGGCACCAATTCTCACGCTCACACCTCACGGCGATACCGTGATCAAAAATGTCCGCCTTGTGTCAACGCTTGAAATGCCGGAAAATCCAGGTACCGTAACAAAGACTCTGATTCTGTCGGGCTCGGATCCCGGTGTCGATGTCTCGATCGAGCAGAAAAGCGAGTTCATGGTTGTCGAGCTTCATGAATCGTGGCCGCCCGAGAAAAAAACGCGCGATCTGGAAACCGGCCCCGAGATGGACGATTTGCCGGCGCAGATCGAAGTCGAGGGAACTCCCATTTATCGCGGTGTTGACGTGCATCCATAATTCGTTTGAGTGCCCATGTTTATCGAAAGACTCGATCTCCTAAACTTTAGAAATATCAGACAGGCAAGCCTCGAGCTGTCGCCCGGATTTAATGTGTTCTACGGCGGCAACGGACAGGGCAAGAGCAACCTGTTGGAGGCCATCCATACGCTTTCGTTTCTAAAGGGATTCCGTACATCGGGTATTTCGGATTTGGTCGAGTTCCATGCCCCCAAAGCGCAGATCTCTGCGGTCGTCAAGGCGTCGTTTGCCACGACGCGCCTCAGCCTAGAACTCGATCGCCATGCTCGCAGGGCTTATATCGACGGCGCTTCCTGTACAAGGGTAAAGGATTATCTCGGCATTCTTCGCTCCATCCTGTTCGTGCCGTCCGATGTCAGCTTTTTACAGAATGCGCCCGCTGACAGACGGACTTCCCTCGATCGCATGGTCTTTAACCTGCGCCCCGCATATCTGCTCGATTTGGAGCAGTATAATAAAATCTCAAAACAGAAATCGGCTGTCCTCCATTCCGATTATCCCGATCAGGCGCTTCTCGACGTGTATGACGTGCAGATTTGTCCCATCGCCATGCGCCTCATCGAAGCCCGGTACGATTATCTCAAGCTGCTTTCGGGCTATATCCGGCGCGTGTTTGCGTCGATTTTTGACAGCCAGTTCGATTGCCTTCTTACCTATAAGCTGTCATCCTCGAAAGACCCAGTGATATTTGGCGACGGCCGTGAGCCCGATAAGAACAGCGTCATCGACGAATATCTTGGTGCGTTTCGAAAAGCGCGTCCCGTTGAAATTGCCCGTCGTCAAATGGTTGTTGGCCCGCATCGCGATGACTGGTCCGTCATGCTCAATGGTCACAGCGCAAAGGCCTTTGCAAGCCAGGGGCAGCAGCGTTCGATTTGTCTCGCGATTAAATTGTCCGAAATCGAATGCCTTAAAAATGAGGCCGATATCGAGCCCGTTTTCCTGCTCGACGATGTCTCCAGTGAACTCGATCCCATCCGCCATAAACGGCTTTTCGAATACCTCAATGCCATCACGGCTCAGACTTTTTTAACGACAACCGCACGGGAACACGTCCACATCGATTGCGTCGGACGTATGTTTTCTGTCGAAAATGGGAGCTTTCTACATGTCGACTGATCAGATGGTCCGTTTCAACCAGCTCATCGAATTTGCCAGAACTCTCGGGCTTAATCGCCTTGCCGATACGTGGCTCAGTTCCGATGAGTCGAATAACAGAAAACAAGTGCGCGTGGTCATTCTGGGGGAGTTCAATCACGGCAAGTCATCGCTGATCAACGCGATGGTTGGCGAACCCGTTTTGCCGTTCGGCGTGACGCCGACGACACAGCTCGACACCTGGATTTCTTTTGGGGCGGCTCAAAAACGTGTGCTCGCCTATAGCGGCGGCGATATCGTACACGAATGGGACTGGAAATCCTGGTCTGCCCTGACAAATCGTTGCATGCCAGATGTCCTGCGCGAAAAGTCAGTCGACCGCCTCAAAATTGAACTCGATTCGGATGCCTTTGACAAGGACTGCATTTTTATCGATACGCCGGGACTCAATGAGGCTTCCCTCGTTCGCGAAAGCTACCTCAAACGGTATCTTACCCGTGCCGATCTCCTCGTCTTTGTCCTCGATGCCAATCAGGCGCTGACGCATACCGAACAGGCCATCTTGAAGGAACTGGCGGTCGCTTTGAAACCGGAACGCCGTATTTTGGTCATAAACAAGTGCGACAGGCTGGATGATGAAGAATGGCTTGAGATATGTAATTATGTCGAGCAAACGCTCGTATCCCTGCTCGGAAACGAAATGTTTTATATGGTTTCCGCCCGCAAGAAAAAGGTTGGCGATTGGCAGTTGTTTATCGATCGCATTCGGGATGCCATTAAGGCGCGGAAAATTGGCCATGAAAATGAAGCTTTGATGCGCCAGAATGAAGAGATGGAATCCGTGCTCGAAGGCTTCATGCTGGTCTATCACGCCCTCGAACAACTGGGTAAATATGAAAAACTGCCGACGAATTCGCAGCTCGATTCGATCGAACTCGCCCGTATTCTGAATGATATTTCGTCCGAATTGAATCGCCTCGAAAAACAGACATCGTGCGATTTGGAGTATTTTAAAAATGAATTTCTCCATGCGATGCCGCGTGAGCTTGACAAGGCGCGGCTCGAAGATATTGAGCAGTATTTCGAGGATTTTATTGACGAAACTTTCAAAGAATTCGCTGAAACTGTTGAAAATCGTCTCGGTGAATCGCTGAATGATATTGTCAGGACGGCATGGAAACAGATTCTCAATTTGGATGAGACGCCGATGGGATTCAATTTCCAGTTCACAAATGTGTCGAGCATGAAACGCAATCCTGTGTCGACAGGCGCATTTGACCTTGCCAATAGCCTCGGTTTATGGCTCCTGCCATTGCCAAGCTTGATCGCGAGCCGTGCCGAAAGGCCACGCCGGCGCTCGATTAAAACCATGGCAGAAAAAGCAATTGCGCTCAGAACTGAACAATATATCGCGGCTTTTTCAAACGATTTGGAGCATATAAACGATATCCTTACGGCCATGTTTAGGGAAAATGGGCTTCAGATGGGCGTGCTTGTGAATGACATCGGGAAAAATGTCAACAAAGGTGTCGATATCGACGATTCGATTTTGCATTAGGATTTGATATGAAAACTTATATTCTTTCTCTTTCGTTGTTATTATGCTCGCTTATATTAATGTCTTGCGATTCGACGACGAGTGTATGTTCTAATAATGACGATTGTGCAAGCTTTTGTAATGTCTACGATGGCAATCAGGTTCTCTATGCATGCAATCAGGGAACTTGCAGTTGTGTGGCTTATGAATATATGCAATGTACGGGCGATGCCGAATCCGATCATTGCGAAGAGATATGCAATCAATTTCGTCCGGGAACGATGGCTGTTTGCGAAGCCAGTTTTTGCGAGTGCAGGGAAAAAGAATGTGCCGTGGCAGCTGATTGCGAGGCCAAATGCGCCGGTTCGGCTATGAAGGCTTGTTCATCGTATGCGTGCCAATGCCTCGCCGCTGAAGCGCTTGCCTGTTCCGGTGACGGTGCCGAGGCATATTGTGCAAACTTGTGCAATACTTATGAACCGGGGGCTTTGTCTGCCTGTGCCAATGGTACTTGCGAATGCAAATCGACCGTATGCACGAATGATAACGATTGTAATACACTTTGCGCATCTGTCGGCGCCGCCATGACTTCATGCCTCGAAGGCCATTGCCAATGTATTGCCAAGGAATCGCTTGCCTGTAATGGCGATGATGCTGCCGCCCGATGTACGAAGATTTGCCAAAAATATAAACCGAATACACTCGCCGTTTGCGAATCCGGTTATTGCTCGTGTAGCGAATTATAATATATGAATTGTTGACTGGAGTTGCCGTGCTTTTGCTGTCGCAATACGCACGGCTCGGCAGGGCTATTTCGCAGATTCATGGCAATATTAA
>JAZODZ010000448.1:0-1884 GCA_045597285.1 Myxococcota bacterium | reverse complement strand
GCGGCGTATCGGCGTAGCCGATAGCCGCGCCCGCTCGCCGTATGCGCCGCAAGCGCATAGGCGAGCGCCTGGAAGGTGCCGTAATTGTAACCGTAAGTATGCGTTCTACGGACGCCCACGGGCAATCGGCGTACCGGCAGCAGGACAATAACCGCAGTGATTAAACAGATTCAAATATTTACTTCTGCTCGCTTTACAGTGCAATCTTAATTATCCTGTTGCCCTCAAAGACGGGGACTAACACGGCGTTTTCTCCCGGCGATTGCACCATGCGGGGATGCGCCGTTCCCGGAACCGCATACTTAATCGATTTTCCGTCTATCTCGACCCATGATTTGGCCTTTTGCCGATACCATCCATTTTCCCAGGTAAAAATGCCCTCGGTCGTCATGACGACGAACGCGTAGCCGAAAGAAATCATTTCCAGCACGTCGCCTTCGACCGTGGCAAGTTCTTCGAGGCCGTTGCGATCGGCGCGGTACAGGACGTTGTCGATGATCACGGCCATCGTGCTGTCGTGTGCCACGGCGAATGCCTGGGCGTCGCCAAGCCGTTCATCGGTCAGCATACGCTCGACTTTGCTGTCCGCCTCGATTTCGCGCAATGCCGAAATGCGCCATATCGAAGCCGTGTCGCGCATCATAAAGTACAGGTATGGAATGCCATCCGTGTCCATGCCCACGAGCTCGACGCCGATGTTCGCATTCTGAATCTCGGTCTTCCTGGGCAATCCGTCGCCGTTTCCGCCCCAGACCGACAGACTTTTGATGTCGTCCACGGGCGCGGTCCACACCGTGACACGACCATCGGAAGTGCCCGAAACAAAGATATTGCTGTCGTTGCACGCGACAAAGGCGTCCGTCATGTCGCCATCGGGCGTCACGCACGTCGGTTCACCCGTTTGGAATACATCGACACAGACACGGCCATCGCGGATAAACGCCCCCAATGACGTACTGCATGCCGAAACCTGTTCAATGTCGAGCTTTTGCCAGCTGTCCGAAATATCCGTTCCGGCAAAGTGCATCTTCCTTGCGCTGCACCCATAAATGCCGTCATCTGTTGCCGCCAGAAAGAACGGATATCTCGAAGTACCGCCGACTTCGAGGTTCCGGATATGCCACGAAGCATCTGCCTTACAGCCATCGACTTTTTGCCATACGCCATTCGGATTGGCTCGCCATATTCCTCCGGGCCGTGCGAAATAAACCGATTGCAGGCTGCTGTCGAGCGCGATGGCCTCGATGTCGTCCATCTTCGTTTCTTCCAGCGGAACGCCTTCTTCAATGGACTTATCACCGCCTCCTGCCATTCGGCGCATCTTTTCCGTGGGAATCGTCGCGCCGAGGAATGTCACATTCGTCGAAGCCAGATTGGAGGCCGTCAAATATTGCTTTTCCCCTTCTCGCACGAGCGCGATCTCGATCCACCGGCTGGCCTTCCACTGCTCGATGAGCCTGACGGCCAGCGACTGCGCATATTCGTCCTTTGTCATCGACGAGGGATAAAGCCATCCACCATTATGCAAGTAATTGACTTCGTCCTCCGTCCACGTCAGGATTCGGTTATTTGCTCGCTCGTACATCAGCAACCCCATGTCCGGCACCTGAAGCTGTGGTATTTCTTGCAGTTTAAGGATTTCTTTGCTGCACGGAATGCCCTGTTTGTTGGCACGGTTGAAAAATCGGGGCACATACGAGTTCGATATCATGCCTTTGTCGTCGATATCCAGAAACCGAAGCCTGATGCCGTCTGCCAGCCAGGCCTTGTTTTTCCTGTCCGAAACGAAGTGCGATGTCGAAACTTCCCAAATCGGAGAATCCATGCCGGTTTCCATGTCGAGCGCACTGAGCAAGCTCAAGGTCGGCGAATAGACGATCCCTA